>JBKEAX010000155.1:0-26602 GCA_047972825.1 Hyphomicrobiaceae bacterium
GCCGCCGTCAGCTGGTGCCCATAATGGTATCGCACCGCGCAAGACGCCTGTGGTGTTCCACCATGCCGCACATCACTACTATTCGAATGAACCACTTCCCAAAGGTCCTGCTGACTTTCGCAATGTGCCGATCATCAACGCTGCTCCCGGCGCGCCTGCTGTTTTTCATCACGCACGTTGAGGGCATTGTCGCTCGGCGCTTTGAACGAATCGCAGCATTGGCGCTGCTGCGCGCCGCTACGAACGCTAACATCTCGTTAACCTAGAACTGGCACTTTGTTCACAAGCTAAAATTGGCTGTGTGTTCGTGTGTCTGTGAGGCTACATGTTATTGCGTTCCAAACTTCTCCTGGGCCTGTTCGGGCTGGCTCTTGCTGTTTCGGCGACCACCGTGTTTGCCGTCTCTTTCTCCGATGAAGCCAATGCCAAACGCTTCGGCTTCTCTTCTTCCAAGAAAGAAAATTCGTCTAGCGAAACGGGTTCTGCCGAAAAATCCAAGCATGGGGATGATTCCGGCGAAGGCGCGAGCGAAGGTTCGGGTTTCTCGTTCAAGCCGCGTAAGCCTTCTGGTGAGGATGACGAGGGCGAGAAGGATGCTGCGCAGAGTTCGCCGCCGGAAGAAAACGTGACGGCCGACAAGCAGAACAATCAATCAGGATCTTCTGCAGTAGCGGCCAACGAGTCTGTAGCCAAAACCAAGGCCAAGCCCAAGGCACAGAGGGCTCCCAATCCATTGGCGGCGGCCCATCCGGGCATGGATGTGGTCGTGTGCGAAGCTGGTTGCGCCAACGAGAGCGAGGTGCAGGAAGCGGTCTATATGCAGCCGACCTCGGTGAAGGTGGCGGAGCTGAAACCGTCTTCAACCGCGCCGGTTAATGGTGCAAACGAAGGTGAAATTCTATGCCTTGGCGGCTGCTATGACACGCCGAAGGCTTATCGCTCGGCTGTTCCCGGCGCGAACGTTGCGGGTCAATGGATGACCAGCGTTGTTCCGACTAGCGCCAAGCCCTCATCGGGTTCAGGAGAATGGATGCGCCGCATTGATGAAGGTCGTAAATCACCACAACCTGCTGTAAACGTGCCGACGCCCTCCAATGTCGCGCCACCCGCCAAGGCTGAAACGAACTAAGCCGTTTCGAGTTCTAGTGCCACTCAGTGGAACAAAAGCACATGCCCGCAAGCAGATCGCTTGTGGGCATTTTGTTGTTGAGTTGTCCGTGTCGATTGGTCGGAGACATCTACCCGGGTGGGTTTGCTCGCTTGGTGCTACTTCGTCTGCGCCAGTACGTCCTCGTATGAAGACACTTTGTAAACGTAGCCATTGCGTATGAGATAAAGCCATTCCAACTTATCGCTCATGGCCAAGTCGCTCGGCGTCACGGCTTCGAGTTCGACGATGTTTTGTTCTTCAAAAAGGTCAGTCATGGCCTTCTGAGTTTCTTCGTCGAGATACTGCCAGCCTTCTGCATCGGGCAGACGGCTTGCTGCAACATCGTGGAACACGACTTCCTTCAATGCGGTGATCGGCAGGTCGCCACGTTTGATGAACTCAATGGTTGCTTCGACGTAACCCAATTGCACGAGGCCTGAGCAAATGAAATCGTTGGGCGGTTGCCATTCTTGTTCCCGGTAGGCTTCGATTGTCTCTTCCTTGCCCCGCACCTGCCGCTGAACGCCAAACCACAAATTCTTGAAGATCCGACCGATTGCCCAGTAGTTGTAATTTGCCTTGATCTTGTCGAGCAGGACACCTCTGACGCGGGCTCGCTTGGGGACGTCAAACCAGGGTTGCTTGAGCCGCTTTATGGCGATGAATGTGCTCTTGTCGGTGATGTAGTCGCGAATATTTGTGAGGTCGACGCCACCGGTGCCAGCTTCGATGACGAAGGTATCGGAAAATCCGGATTCGAATTGCGGTCCTGTGAACACCATCGCTGCGTGCGAGAATGGAGACTTCGTCGCCAGCCGGATCAGGTAGGAGGAAATGTCCCAGTCACGGCGCGTCAGTACAATATCGGCTCGTTCGAGATATTCGCCGGCAAGAAATTCATCGACGGGTTTTGGCCAGACTTCCCGGCGTGCTTCCGCCTTGGTGTAGCGCCGCTGTTTGGTCTGGCCCGCATTGTCCCGGTCCGGGGTGATTGCATCGGCCCCGCCGGAAAGTCCGCCAAGCAAAATTACCGAAACTATGGTGATGAAAATTCGCAGGCGCTTCGCCCTCATGGCACTTCAACCTCTTTGCACTTGCGTTGCATACATGCTGGCGTCGATTAGGTGCTCAATGCGAAGCCCCTGAGCATGCCTTCACTTGGCAAAGTGTTACATGCCGCTCGCATGTGGGGCAATGCGAGGAACATGGCCGTGCGCTGATAACGAAGCCCCGGCAACGAAACAGTCTTGGACCTATCGTGATCGCGTCCGGGACCTAAGGACGGTTCGAAAAAGACGGGCAGCTAAAAACGTTGGCAGGTCCGCGGGCACGATTGCACGACACACAATGGCGCTGTTGCCGTCGGATAACGGTTGCAAAAGCTTTGCTGATTACGTGTTGCTCCTTGGTGACACCGCCAGCATGGTTGTCTTGCTTCGGGCAGCACACGCCCACGCAGGGACGAACACGTTATCGCCTTGGCCGAGGTGGGCTGAATTGCCCCTACGCGCAGAAGTCCCTACACGCAAAAAATGAACCCAAACTGCTGCTGCGACGACCAACCGGCATCAATTCGCGCCCGGGAGCTTGTCATGGTGATCTTCAGTTCAACAGCAGCCGTCATCCAACTCATCAAGCTCGCGGTGTTCTTCTTCACTCTGGGACTGCCATCAGCCCACGGAATTGGGACGGAGCTGCGCGTTCCTGCTACTGTCCCCGTCATCTCGATTCACGCCTCTGAGCGCCCACATTCCAACCCGCGGCGCAACTGCCGTTGAGGCGGCTAGAAAAGCTCTGACACCGGTAATCTTTGGGTGCATCCCGGCAGGCAGGGCTGGCAGGACGCCGCCCTGGTTGCTAGAAGGCGTGCAAAGCTGGACGAACCGGCAGAATCAACAGAGCAGGGCGAGCATGGCCGAGGACATCAAAACGGCAAAGGGCACGGCGGGGGGCAAGGGTAGCGCTGATGGCGGCAAGCCGGCTGGAGATGGCGTGGCGGCTGGCCGCGACTGGTCCAAGACTCTTTATTTGCCAAAGACCGATTTTCCGATGAAGGCGGGGCTGCCCAAGATGGAGCCGCGCATGCTGGAGCGCTGGGAAAAGCTGGGGCTCTACCAGAAGCTGCGTGAGGCCGGGAAAGGCAAGCCGAAGTTTGTGCTGCACGATGGGCCTCCCTACGCCAACGGCAACATCCACATCGGCCACGCACTGAACAAGATTCTGAAAGATCTGGTCGTCAAGTCTCAGCAGATGCTCGGGCATGATTCCAATTACGTTCCCGGCTGGGATTGTCATGGGCTTCCGATCGAGTGGAAGATCGAGGAGGAGTATCGCGCCAAGGGCCGAGAGAAGCCGGATTTTGCTGATGCTCAGGGCATCAATGCATTCCGCGCCGAATGCCGCGCTTTCGCCGCCAAGTGGCTCGACGTCCAGCGTGAGGAGTTCAAACGGCTTGGCGTCGTTGGCGATTGGGACAACCCCTATTCGACGATGGCCTATCGCGCCGAGGCTACGATTGCGCGCGAGATCATGAAATTTGCCGAGACCGGGCAGCTTTACCGTGGCTCGCGCCCGGTGATGTGGTCGGTCGTCGAAAAGACGACGCTGGCGGAGGCCGAGGTCGAGTATCAGGATTATCAGTCCGATCAGATCTGGGTGAAGTTCAAGGTTATCCAGGATACCGATTGGGGTGGCGAGCAGCAGCACCGTCGCGCTGATCAGCCGTGCCTGAGATCTGAAATGGTTGGCGCCTTTGTCGTTATCTGGACAACCACTCCGTGGACGATCCCCGGCAATCGCGCGATCTCGTTTTCGTCCAGGATTGATTACGGTCTTTATGAGGTGACAGCCGCGCCTGAGGGCAATTGGGCCAAGGTTGGGGATCGCTATATTCTGGCTGACAAGCTGGCAGCGGATGTGATGGCATCAGCCAAGGTTGAAGCCTATGAGCGGCTTGAGGCTGTCACGTCTGATGAACTCAATTGCATGGTGTGCGCCCATCCGCTCAGAGATCTTGGGTACACTTTCGACGTACCCTTGCTCGATGGCGAACACGTCACCGACGATACAGGCACTGGTTTCGTGCACACCGCACCCGGTCATGGCGCAGATGACTACATCATCTGGATAGCCAACCAGAAGCGCCTGCGTGAGGCAGGAATTGATACGACGATCCCGTTCACGGTTGATGCCGATGGCGTCATGACTGATGCCGCGCCCGGTCTCGCCGGCAAGCGTGTCTTGAAGGAAAATGGCGACAAGGGCGATGCCAACGAGGCCGTTATCAAGGCGCTGGCGGGGGCTGGCAACATCATTGCACGCGGGCGTCTGAAGCACCAATATCCGCATTCATGGCGCTCGAAAAAGCCGATTATCTTCCGCAATACGCCGCAGTGGTTCATTGCAATGGACAAGCCGATTGTCCCTCTCCCCATGAAGGATGGGGCGAGGGGGCAGGCAGGTGATAACGCCCCCACGCTGCGCCAGATTGCGCTTGAGGAAATCGCACGCGTCGAATGGGTGCCAGCCGTTGGTGAAAACCGTATCACGGGCATGATTGAAAGCCGGCCTGATTGGGTTGTCTCGCGCCAGCGCGCGTGGGGCGTGCCAATCGCGGTGTTCCGCAACACCGAGACAGAGGAGGTGATCCCCGGCCCAGGCTTTGCCAAGAATGACGAACTGATGAACCGCATCGAAACGGCATTTGCACAGAACGGTGCCGACGTCTGGTTCGAAGACGGCGCAAAAGAGCGTTTCCTTGACGGGTTGGTTGACGATCCAGCCCAGTGGGAGCGTGTGCGCGACGTGCTCGACGTGTGGTTTGATTCTGGTTCCACGCACGCGTTTGTGCTTGAGGATGCGGAAGCTTTCCCTGGTCTTTCCGGCATCAACCGTGTGCATGATGGCGGTCAGGACCGGGTGATGTATCTGGAAGGCTCAGACCAGCATCGTGGTTGGTTCCATTCCTCGCTTCTTGAATCGTGCGGAACGCGCGGCACAGCGCCCTATGATGCTGTTCTGACTCACGGCTTCGTTCTCGACGAGAAGGGGCAGAAGATGTCGAAGTCGATGGGCAACGTCACTGCACCCCAGGACGTGATGGCCAAATCCGGCGCTGACATTTTGCGCCTTTGGGTGGCCGCATCGGATTATTCAGACGATCTTCGCATTGGCCCCGATATCTTGAAGAACTTCGTCGAAACGTATCGAAAGACACGTAACTCTATCCGTTGGATGCTCGGGGCGCTGGGTCACTACAACCCAACGACTGATCGTGTCGCAGTTGACGGCATGCCGGAACTTGAAAAGCTCATGCTGCACCGGCTGTCGGAGATCGCACCTGTCGTGCGCCAGGCCTATACGGACTATGACTATGCCAAGGTCGTCACCGTGCTCTCGCAATTCATGAACACGGAACTCTCAGCGTTCTATTTCGACATCCGCAAGGATGCGCTTTATTGTGATGCACCTTCCAGCACCCGCCGCAAGGCGGCGCTGACAGTGATCGACGAGATATTGAAGGCGACCACGCTCTGGCTTGCGCCGATTCTCTCGTTTACAGCAGAAGAGGCATGGCTTGCCCGCGCGCGGGGGGATCATAACTCCAATGACAGTGTTCACCTGCATCAGTTTCCTGACATTCCCGAAGCGTGGCGCAATGAGAAGGTTGCTGTGCGCTGGGAGAAGGTGAAGAAGATCCGTCGCGTGGTCACCGGCGCGCTGGAGATCGAGCGGGCGGCAAAGCGCATCGGCTCGTCGCTGGAGGCTGCCCCCGATGTATATATCGCGGACGCGGCCTTGCTGGAGGCGGTGAAGGGTGTCGACCTTGCCGACATTTCCATTACCTCGGCGATCAATGTTGTTGCAGGAGACGCGCCGGGTGGCGCATTCACTCTGCCAGAGGTTCCGGGGGTGGCCGTGGTGATTGCGCGCGCCAAGGGCAAAAAATGCGCGCGCTCGTGGCGCATTACGCAAGATGTTGGTTCCGATCCTGCCTATCCTGACATTTCCGCGCGTGATGCTGCTGCCATGCGCGAGATAGATGCGTTGGCGCAAAGGGCAGGTTGAGGGTCGATGTCGGAAGCGTTAGATCGCGGAACGGATCATTGGTTTTGGGGGCGGTATTCGAATATTGCTCTTTGGACCGCGCTGCTGACTGCTGCGGCGGATCAAGCGCACAAGTGGTGGATGATCCTGGGTTACAAGATCGAACTGGGGCAGCGCATATACGTCGCGCCATTCATGGATCATGTGTTCGTTCTCAACACGGGGATCAGCTATTCCATGTTGAGCCTGGACAGCACGCGGGGTCAGATTCTGTTGGCAACCTTTGCCGCGGTCGTATCGCTAGGGCTGTGGATTTGGCTAGCGCTATCGGGCACTTCCCGCCTGATGGCCCTGAGCCTGGGGCTTATAATAGGCGGCGCCATTGGTAACGCCATAGACCGGCTAACGCTTGGCGGCGTCGCTGATTTCTTTTCTTTGCACGCTTTTGGGTACTATTGGTACGTCTTCAACATCGCAGACGTGGCCATCGTTGCCGGTGTCGTTGGCCTGCTGTATGACTCGTTAATCGCGAGTCGCAATGCCGCCGCAAAAGGTGGCTAGCCCTTTTTGAACGCTAGAGCATGTTCAGCCGAAGTGTACGCGGTTCGGCGTGAAGAACACGGCGAGAAATAAAAGAAAATAGATCGCGTTCGCGATTCCGTGAAAAGTGAACGTGATCTAGGAATTGGGCTTGAAGATTGGCAGTGTGCGTCTAGTTCAGACGACATGACTGGATCAGTATCGATGCAACCGGCTTTTGGGAAAAGCCGTAAACGGGTGGGGACCAACAGGTGGGGGACACGATGAAATTTCTCTGCCAGTCCAGGCTTCTGGCATGTACGACAGCCATTGCCACGGGGCTATTCGTTTCTGGTTGCGGTGCCGATGATGTCGAACTGAACGGCAAAATCTTCGATGCGATGGGGGTTTCTGGTTCGTCCAAGAACAGAGGCGAAGAAAAGCAAATACGGGCCCGAAATGGGCTTGTCGTGCCGCCTAACACAGGGTCGCTACCACCACCAGGGTCAGGCCGCGATGTGTCGTCGGAAGCCGATCTTGCGTTCATCAACGATCCCGATCGTACCAAACAAATCGATAAGGCCGAGCTGGAACGCCGTCAGGCTGAATTCTGCAAGGTCAACTACGAGCAGCCCAAAGCTCGTGGCGATAATTCGGTCGATAGTATTGAGGGCCCTGCAGGGCCGTGCCGCGCGACCTTCCTGTCCGCCATGAAAAAGTGGGGCAGTGACGAGGAAGCGGAGGGGCAATAGGCCCAGTCCTGTCGGCGAATTGAATAGTAAAGCAATATCAATTTGTTATACCGCAATTGAGGCATTGTGGCCGCGCTTGTGCGCGGCTCACTGTCATGTGGTGTTGGAAACCACCACATGAACGGCTTGTCATTTGACATCCAGTCCCTGAACCCCGACACCTGAGGGACGGATCGAACCTCGTTTATTTGGTCATGCCTGTCTGGCTAGGCGATCATTCGCACGGTCGGTGTTGAACAAGCTTTGACTAGGTTGGCACCCAAAAAGTGGCGTGCTCCAGCCGTTGTCAGGAAGACCAGAGCCGAGAGAGGATTGCTTCAATGATGCACGCCGGCTTCCGCCGAATCTACATCCTGGTAATTGCCCTCATGACACTTGTAATCACACCACAGACGTTTGCCGCTGAAACAAAATCGCGCGTTTCCCAATTCAAGCTCGATAACGGCATGCAGGTGCTGGTGATTCCAGATCATCGCGCACCGGTCGTTACACATATGGTTTTCTACCGTGTCGGCGCCGCCGATGAGCCGCCCGGTGTATCGGGTATTGCGCACTTTCTTGAACACCTGATGTTCAAGTCGACCGAGACCATTCCTTCGGGTGAGTTTTCCAAGATCATTGCCCGTCTGGGCGGGCAGGACAACGCCTTCACGTCACAGGATGCTACCGCCTATTTCCAGCGTGTCGCCAAAGAGCAGCTCGGCCGCATGATGGAACTTGAAGCCGACCGCATGGTCAATCTGCGCCTTACAGACAAGGAAGTGGCAACGGAACGCGACGTTATCCTTGAAGAGCGACGCTCGCGTGTCGAGAACAGCCCGGCAGCAATATTCGGCGAGCAGATGGACGCCATCCTCTACCAGAATCACCCCTACCGCATTCCAGTGATCGGCTGGGAGCATGAGATGGCCAAGCTGTCTCGTGAGGATGCACTGACGTTCTACAAGCACTATTATGCGCCCAACAACGCGATCCTTGTTGTGGCGGGTGATGTAACGGCCGATGAAGTGAAGACGCTTGCAGAAAAAACCTACGGCAAGCTCAAGGCTGTGGAGAATGTCGGTGCCAAGCGGGTTCGGCCGAGTGAGCCGCCGCCTCGCGCCGCGCGTAGAATGACGTTTGAAGATCCGCGAGCGGGACAGCCTTCAATCCACCGCTATTATCTCGTGCCGAGCTATTCCAATGCCCCCAAGGGTGATGCGGAGGCTATCGATGTGCTGGTGAAGCTTCTGGCCGATGGATCGACTTCACGGTTCTACAAGAAGGCCGTGGTTGAGAAGCGGTTGGCGTCGTCTGCAAATGGTTATTTTGAAAGCAGCGGCATGGATAGCGGCAAGGTTTCACTCTACGCGATTGGCCAGAAGAAAGAAGATCTGCCCAAGATTGAGGCGCTGCTCGACGAGCTGATTGCGGACATTCGCAAGAACGGTGTCAGCGAAGCTGAACTGAAACGGGCGAAATCCGCATACATCGCGGACTATACCTACGACAGCGACAACCAGTCGACGCTCGCACGGCGTTATGGCTGGGGCCTTGCCACCGGTATTTCTGTTGAAGCCATGGAGACCTGGCCCGACCGCATACGGGCCGTGACGTCCGACGATGTAAAGCGGGCTGCTGTCAAGTATCTCGACGAGCGCGCATCGGTGACGGGCATGCTGCTTCCCAAAGAGCGGTCAGCCGCGGAAAAGGGCGAACCACCTGCGAACACTTCGAAATCGCGCACGTAAGGTTTGGACCAATAACTGAAAGCTGCTCTGGAATTGTTGATCGACATGGCCAGTTGGCGGTTCGCTTCAACTGGCTGGAATGTTCAATCGCGCCGGCCGCCGCTCCACAAATGTGTGAACGAGCACAATGGATCGATGGAGTTGAGACAGGCTAGGGCATCGCAGCCCTGCTCCAGGTGCCCAAAGGAAACTTGAAAAACGTGAGTTACGCTAACGTGAAGGTGAAGAAAAAATGCCGTCACTCCGACCGGTTCGTTCAAAGGCCGCAACATCGCAATTCGAAGGCTTGCGTGTTGGCATGCTGTTTTGGTTTGTCTTTGCCGCGCTTGTTATCGCACTCGCTTCGCGGCCTGCAGCCGCTATGAAAATCCAGCAAGTCAAAAGCCCAGGCGGCATTGAGGCGTGGCTGGTGGAGGAACACTCCGTGCCGCTGGTTGCGATGCGTTTTGCCTTCCGAGGCGGCAGTGCACAGGACCCAGAGGACAAAGGTGGCCTTGCCAATTTCCTCTCCGCAATGCTGGATGAGGGAGCGGGCGATCTGACGTCCAGCGCATTCCAGGACCGTCAGGAAGAACTGGCGATGCGCATGAGTTTTTCCGATGCGCGTGATGCTTTTTTTGGCAGCTTTGAAACTCTGAGTGAAAACCGCGATGAATCAGTGAAGTTGTTGCGGCTTGCGCTGACAAAGCCGCGTTTTGATGCCGATGCAGTTGAGCGCATTCGCAAGCAGCTGTTGGCGTCATTGATCTACGCTGCTCGCAGTCCTGAAAAGGTTGCTTCCAAGGCATGGCTTGCCAGTGCGTTTCCGAACCACCCCTATGGCCGGCCGTCCACAGGCACGGCGGAGAGTATCGGCAAGATCACAGGTGCCGATCTGGAAGCGTACAGAAAGCGCACCTTTGCCCGCTCCAACCTGAAGATTGCGGTCGTGGGAGACATCGATGCCGAAAGCCTTGGCAAGATGCTCGACGAGATCTTTGGTGATTTACCGGAAAAGGCTGACCTTGCAGCTATTGCCAATACCAAGCCTGCGGCCGCATCCGAACAGGTCATAACCATGGCGGTGCCGCAGTCCGTAGCGGTGTTTGGACTACCTTCCATTGCCCGCAAGGACCCCGACTTCATGCCGGCGTTTGTCCTGAATCACATTGTTGGTGGCGGTGGTTTTGCCTCGCAGCTGATGGAAGAAGTTCGCGAAAAGCGTGGGCTGGCCTATTCGGTCTATTCCTACCTGATGCCGGAGGACCATGCCGCCGTCATGCTCGGTTCAGTTGCAACCAAGAATGAGTCCATTGGAGAGTCTCTGGGGATCATCCGCGACGTGTTGAAGCGCATGGCCACGGCAGGCCCGAGTGAGGATGAACTGGCGCACGCAAAGCAATATCTTGTTGGTTCTTATGCTTTGCGTTTTGACACGTCTTCGAAGATCGCCAGCCAGCTGCTGGGCTTGCAAATGGATGACTTCGGTCCCGACTATGTTACCAACCGGAATGAGATGATCGAGGCGGTTTCGCTTGAAGACATCAAGCGCGTGGCGGCCAAGCTGCTGGACCCTAAAGACCTGATTGTCACGATTGTCGGTCAACCCAAGGGTGTTGAGGTGAGCGATCCGGCAGCGGCGAAAGGCGGTGGCTGACGTTTGGCGCCAGGGGGAGCTGCAAACGGGAGCAGCCATAAGCTGAGCTGCGCACTTGGCAGTTGTGGCTAAAGCAGGTACTCACCCATTTCTGCAAGAATGCATGAGGGGTTTGACATGCCGCGCAAGACTGACATTGCGGAAGATGGCGCCGCAGCAGAGATGCCTTCAGCCTATCGCCAGTCACTCGACGGTCTGATGGCGGCCAAGATTGGCCGTTATGGCCTATCGGAGCGGCTGATGTGGCAGTACCTGCGCCGCGCGGTTGATCCTCTGACCATCCTCAAGGACAATTATAACACCAAACGGCTGCCGCTACTCAGGATCCCCGAAGACACAGGCGATATCGACGACGCTGAAGCGGCGCTCAAGAAGCTCTCGAAGGGCGCGCGCCTCATCATTTTCTTCGGGACGGGCGGTTCGGGCCTTGGTGGGCAGACGTTGGCGCAGCTGGCTGGCTGGAATATTCCGGGCGGTGGCGACGTCTACCAACGCAAACGCCCGCGCACGCGTTTCCTCGACAACCTCGATGGAGCGACACTGACCGGGGCGCTATCCGATCTGGACTTCGCCAAGACACGTTTTGTCGTGACGTCAAAGTCTGGTGGGACGGCGGAGACGCTTGCTCAGGCCATCGCGGCATTGCAGGCGGTGCGCGAAGCCGGTCTTGAGGATAAGATTCCAGAGTTGTTCCTTGGCATTACCGAGCCAGCCAAGAAGGGCAAGCGTAATGGCCTGCGGGAGCTGTTCGAGAGCCTTTCGATCCCGATGCTCGACCATCATACCGGTATTGGTGGACGCTTTTCCTGCTTCACCAATGTCGGTCTGATGCCGGCCATGGCACGTGGGCTTGATGCCCGTGCCATTCGGGCGGGTGCCCACGAGGTTGTTGCCGCCATGCTTGCGGCCAAGGAGCCGAAACACTTTGCGCCGGCATTGGGTGCAGCTGCGGCTGTCGCTCTGGCCAAGGAGAAGGGCATCCAGGACCTGGTGATGATGCCCTACAACGATCGCCTTGGTCGCATGGCCGAATGGTTCGTGCAGTTGTGGGCGGAAAGCCTTGGCAAGGATGGGCAGGGGACTAGCCCGATTCCCTGCCTTGGTCCGCTCGATCAACATAGCCAGTTGCAGCTCTTCATGGACGGGCCGCGCAACCACTACATCACCGTCGTGCGTGTGGCGTCTAAAGGCACTGGCCCCAAACTCGACGCCAAACTGGCGAAGAAGGCAGGGGCGGATTACATGGCCGGTCGCCATGTGGGCGACGTTGTTGCTGCCCAGGCGGAGGCCATTACCGGAGCACTTGCAGAAGCTCGGCGTCCGGTGCGCACCATTGATCTTGATGTACTCGATGAGCGTTCAATCGGCGCCTTGTTGATGCACTTGATGATTGAAACGATTCTTGCCGGGCGCATTCTCAATATCGATCCGTTCGACCAGCCCGCGGTGGAGCTAGCAAAGGTGCTGACCCGCCAGAACCTTGGCGCCAAGGAATAGGTTAGGTTCGTTAGAGTATGCTCAGCCGAAGTGTAGGCGGTTCGGCGTGAAGAACACCGCGAGAATAAAAGAAAATAGAGCGTGTGCGCGATTCCGTGAAACGTGAACGCGATCTAGTTTTTTCTCCCCCAAAAGGCCGAGAAAACCGGGGAAGGAATGAGCCTTTCGCACCTCCACGGCCGGGTGCAGCCTGCGAATCACGCGATACTCACTGTCGAACAATATCCTGGCATGACTGTGTGCATTGTTGCGGTCACTTGCCACCAAGAACAGGGATGTGCGCATGGCCATCCGCCAACTCAGCCCAGAGACCGTTAACCGCATTGCTGCAGGCGAGGTGATCGAGCGTCCGGCAAGTGTCGTCAAGGAGCTTGTCGAAAATGCAATCGATGCAGGTGCTGGCGAGATCGAGGTCGTCACATCGGCTGGCGGGCTTTCGCTGATCCGCATAACCGACGACGGTGAGGGCATGGGCGCCGCCGATCTTGCGCTTGCGGTGGAACGTCATGCGACATCGAAACTCTCTGAAGAAGATCTGTTCGACATTCGCACGCTTGGTTTCAGAGGCGAGGCTTTGCCTTCCATTGGCTCCATTGCGCGTCTTGAAATTGTCTCGCGGCAGCGGGGCGCGGGCGAAGCGTCGGGTATCGTTGTCGACCGCGGCAGGAAAAACGGCGTCGGCCCGGCAGCTGCCAATCCGGGGACGCGTGTCGAGGTTCGTGATCTTTTCTCTGCCACACCCGCACGCCTCAAATTCATGAAGTCCGAGCGCGCTGAGAACATGGCGACAATGGAAATTGTCCGCCGCATTGCCATGGCCAATCCTGCTGTCGGTTTCAGCGTCACCACGGGCGAGCGCTCCAGCCTGAAACTTCCGGCAAACGATGCCACGCCTGATGGAATGCTGGCCCGTCTTGGCCGCATCATGGGCCGGGATTTTCTGGATGATGCCCTGGCGGTTTCAGGCGAACGCGACGGTATCCGTTTGCAGGGCTTTGCCGGGCTCCCCACCTTGCATCGCGGCGATCAGTCCCAGCAGTATTTGTTCGTCAATGGGCGCCCGGTGAAAGACCGTCTTCTCGTCGGTGCCGTTCGTGCGGCTTATGGCGACCTCATCCCCAAAGGTCGCTTTCCTTTGCTTGCGTTGTTCGTCACGCTCGACCCGCGCACGGTCGACGTTAACGTCCATCCGACCAAGGCCGAGGTGCGTTTCCGCGATGCTGCGAGTGTCAGGTCACTCATTATTGGTGGTGTCCGCGCAACACTTGAAGCTGCCGGTCATCGCGCCTCTGCCGGTGGTGGCGCGGCAACGCTTGAAACGCTGGTTGCTTCGGTTGCAGGGGGGGGGCTGGCCGGACAGGGGGCTGGAGCTGCGATGACGGCTGGTAGCCACCAGGTCGAGGCCGCATCGCCCTATCCGCATCGGTCTCAGACTGCAGGATACTCTACGGCATCTGCCGGTTGGGCCGGAGCGCAAGGCTCCTATATGCCGCGCCACCCTTCGCGGTCTGAGGCTGGTTTTGCAGAAGCCATGCAGGCGCCGTTCGATGCGTTTGGCCAGCCAAGCGCTGACAGCACACCTGATACCGCACCCGTTTTGGATGATGTCATTGCACGCCCGCTGGGTGCTGCACGAGCGCAATTGCACGAGACCTATATCGTGGCTCAGACGCGCGACAGCGTTGTCATTGTTGACCAGCACGCCGCGCACGAGCGCCTTGTCTATGAACGTTTGAAGAAGGCGCTGGCCAACGGTGGTGTAGCGAGCCAGGGTTTGTTGATGCCTGTCGTTGTTGATATCGGAGACGCCGAGGCTGCGGCACTCACCGAGCATACGGACGCGCTGGCAGAGATTGGTCTTGTCCTGGAGCCGTTTGGCGATGGCGCGGTCGCCGTGCGTGAGACACCGGCGTTGCTTGGCAATGTGGATGCGGCGGGGCTCGTCAAGGATCTGGCTGCCGAGATCCTATCGGAAGGGCAGTGTTTTGCGTTGAAGGAACGGCTCGAAGCGGTTGCCTCACGCATGGCGTGTCATGGCAGTGTGCGCGCGGGCCGCCGTCTGACTGGCGAGGAGATGAATGCTCTTTTACGCGAAATGGAGGCAACACCCTATTCGGGACAGTGCAACCATGGCCGTCCAACGTATGTCGAACTGAAGCTCTCCGATATCGAGCGGTTGTTTGGGCGGCGGTGATTATACGTCGGTTGCTCTATCTTCTTTTCCCATTGCCGGCCCGCACGATCAGCAACACGCCGCCGATGCCCACCAGGATTGGCACCAGCATCGCCATCTCGAAATCAGGCACAACAATCAGCCCGAGCCGTGCTGCAAGCATCTGCAACGCATAGGCTGTGAGCGGTGCGAACGCGCTCATCGCCAGGAAGTTTGCTGTGCCAATGCGCACAACGGATGAAAACTGAAGGTATGTCATTGCCGTGAGAATGGCCGTACCGAACACGGCTGCGAGCCCGATTGTCGGCAGGTGCAAGAAGGCTTCAAGCGGTGGAGCAAGAGCTGCAGCTGTCGTGATACCGGCTGCCGCAGCAAGCATTGCCACGCCGGTCGCTATGAGACCTAGTAGCGTGGTTGCGAGTACGACCAGGCCGGTTACGCGGATCTTTTCAGCGATGTTCGCCGCGGTCCGGTTCCAGGGGTGGAACTCGCTGGCAAACGTCTTGATCGCAACAGCCAGCGCGCACAGGATGCCAAGTAAGATGGCCATTGCGCGGTGCTCTTGCGGCACCCATGCAAGCACAGGCACCACGGCGGCAATGACAATTCCCCCGCCAACCGCCTGCCTGAGTGATAACGATGTGGAAAAGAATGCCCATCCGATCAGCAGCGAGGCGGGCACGGAAAGCCGCGCGGTGAGGCTGGCTTCGGCTGGAGAGACAAGACCTACGAGCAGAAAGTAAACGGCTTCGAGTACTACTGATGCGCTGCCGTAGACCCAGCTTTGCGGGGCTGAGATGATGGCCCAGGCATCGCTACCAATTCCGCTTGTATAGAGCATCGCCAGTGACGCACCGATCAACGCATAGAGCACGAAGACGATGACGTTGGCGCCCTTGGCTACGGCGTAGGCATAGAGCACGTTCAGCATCGAGACGGCGACAACGAACAGGGCGGCCTCGATCCAGCCGGTGATCTCGTCAGAGCCAAGCCCGTTTCTTCTGCTGGACGTACTGCCCGTCACGCGCCCTCCGCGCTCTCACCTGCCTGCCAGATGAAAAAGTGCACATCAGTATCGCCCCAGGTGCGCTTGTCTATGAGCTGGTAGTCTTCTGATGCTTTAATGTGCTCCCTTGAGCGCTCTTCCAGCACAACGAGTGCGCCCGGCTTGAGCCAGCCGCCGGCAGCCAGCGCTGCAAGAGCCTTGGTGCCCAGTCCTTTGCCATAAGGCGGGTCGGCAAATGCAATGTCGAATGGTGCCATCGTTCCGGCAGCACCCAGGTCGCACGCATCGCGCCGGAAGATGCGGGTTGCGCCTGTTAATCCGAATGCTTCGACGTTACGGCGGATAAGTGCGCGCGCATTGCTGTCGGTTTCAACAAACAGACAGTAAGCCGCACCCCGCGAGATAGCCTCAAGACCCAGTGCGCCAGTGCCTGCAAACAGGTCGATCACACGTGTCCCTTCAAGTGTGGGTGGCGCACGGTCTTCATTTGCCAGTCCACCATGGCTGATAATGTTGAATACCGATTCACGCACGCGGTCTGACGTCGGGCGAAGGCCTGCGTGTTTTGGCGCTACAAGTGCCCGCCCTTTGAGATGACCGCCGACAATGCGCATTCAGTTTTTCTCGCTGCGCGAGCGGAATGGTCGAGGCGGTCGTTTTACCTTCTTGTTCGCCAAGGTGCTGCGCTTTTCTGAGGTGCGATCTGCTGCTGTGCCGCGCGGCTTTCGGTCTTTGTTGGCCTTGGGGGCGGTGCTGGATTTTTGTGCCTTGGCTGGCGTTCTGGTGGAGTGAATTGAATTGTGTCTTGGCTTTGGCTTGCTCTTTGCCCAGCCCCCTTTGCCTGCACCGCGGGCGGAAGCCTCCTCACGGCTGGCATTTCCAGCGTCAACATCGGTTGTCAAAGCGAGGCCGAGTTCTTCGGCGATTTGTGTGCCGAGTTGATCGGCCAGGACGCGCTGCTTGACGGCATCGGCCTCACCCGGTTTGAGGTCGAGAAGCTGAAACGGTCCATAGGAAACACGGATCAACCTGTTCACGGCCAGGCCGAGGTGCTCAAGAATTCGACGCACTTCCCGGTTCTTGCCTTCGCGAAGCGCCAGCGTGACCCACACATTGCCACCTTGAACCGAATCCAAGGTTGCCTCGACCGGTCCATATCGCACTTCGTCAATGGTGATGCCGTCCTTCAAACCGTCGAGATCTGTTTGTGCAATCCGCCCATGCGCCCGCACACGGTAGCGACGCAGCCATCCGGTTGACGGCAACTCCAGATGCCGCGCCAGCGCGCCGTCGTTGGTGAGCAGCAACAGGCCTTCGGTGTTGAAGTCGAGCCGGCCGATGGAAATCACGCGCGGCAAGTCCTTGGGCAGGGCGTCGAACACAGTTGGCCGTCCTTCGGGATCGGCATGTGTGGTCACCAGCCCTTTCGGTTTGTGGTAGCGCCAAAGGCGCGGCGGCTCGGCGGCAGGCAGAGGTTTCCCGTCCACAAGAACCGTGTCTCCTGGGCCGACCTCGCAGGCCGGTGTGTCTAGCCGGTGGCCGTTCACGCTAACTCGCCCGTCAGCAATCCACCGCTCAGCCTCGCGCCGTGAGCACAAGCCTGCGCGCGCCATCGCGCGGGCGATACGCATCGAGGTTGCGGGGCCTCTGCCAACCGGAGCAGCAGATGATCGTTTGCGCGGATCGCCAGCTCCGCTGCCTTGCGCAGATTTTCCAGGTCCAGAAGCGGGTTTGCCGCCTGGCCGTGTGCGATCGCGTGATCCAGAGGGCCGCCGTGTGGTCTTGCCTGGGCCAGCCCTGCCTGAATCGTTGTGGTCCTGGCCGGTCCTACTGCCGGGCCGAGGCCGGGCCGCCGTCTTCTGGTTGGCCTGGTCGCCATTACGGCTTTTGCGGTCACGTTTGGGCGGGTCATCTGTTGCGGGCTGGCCAGTGGCTGGCTTGCGAGGCGCATGCCTGCTGGCGCTATGCTGATCGCTACGACTGCTGCGGCCACCACCGCCTCGGCCACCGTCGCTATCGCCTTTGTTTGGCTCTGGGCCGGATGGCGCGGCGCGGCCTTTGCCGGATCTGCTGGAGGGGGCCCCTGGGCGGCGGCCGGATCGTGGTTGCGGATTTGGTTTGCGCATGGGATGTCAATTTTGAAAGAGGATTGGCACCTTATGACACCAGTTGCCGGAAACGACCATATGGCTCGTGCGCTCCAGGAGGCGGAAGCTGCTGCCGCGCGCGGTGAGGTGCCGGTTGGTGCTGTCCTTGTTGGCCCGGACGGCCGCATTTTGGCAGCTGCGGGCAATCGAACACGGGAATTTTCCGACCCCACCGCCCACGCTGAAATGCTTGTCATACGTGCAGGCGCGGCGGCGCTGGGATCTGAACGTCTGAATGGCTGCGATCTCTACGTGACGCTTGAACCATGCCCGATGTGTGCGGCGGCCATATCCTTTGCACGTATCCGGCGGCTTTATTTTGGCGCGCAGGATGCAAAAAGCGGCGGTGTTCTGAACGGTCCGCGCATCTACAACCAGAGCTCCTGCCACCACGTTCCAGAGGTCTACGATGGCTTGGGTGAACAAGAGGCCGCCGGCCTGCTCAAGCGCTTCTTCCAGGATCGGCGCGAATAATTGCCAACGCAATCGGGGGGTACTCCCTCTCCCCATTCTTCATGGGGATAGGGTGAGGGGCGGAAACTTGCACTGCGGGGTGTGGCTGCCCCTCACCCCAGCCCTCTCCCCGCTTACGGGGAGAGGGGGAGGGATGTCGTGTTTTGAAAGGTGGTTTCCGCCCAGGCAAACATCATCCCGCGGTTCGACCGTGGGGACCATCAAGCCAAGTGAACGACATGCGCGTTTGTGTCGTGCTTTAGGGTTCGGACCCTAAGCATTTAATGCTGAGCATGCTCTTCACGCCGAACCGCGTACACTTCGGCTGAACATGCATTAGCGTGGCAACAAGGTCGCTCCCATCAACATCTTGTCGATTGATGCCGCCGCCTGGCGCCCTTCTCGGATTGCCCACACGACTAATGATTGCCCACGCCTCTGATCACCGGCAACGAACAGTTTTTTATGGCCGGGGACGCGGTAATCGGTTTCCGTACCGTCAATGCCCTTGAAACGGCCGCGGGCAACGATGGGCAACTTCAGTTCGGCAACGACGTCACTTTCTACCGGGCCTGAAAAGCCCATGGCAAACAACACCAGGTCGGCGTCGAAGGCTGCTTCGGTGCCAGGAACCGGCTGAAGTTTGTCATCGACGCGAACGTATTTCAGCTTGGTGACCTTGCCGTTCTCGCCGTCAAAGCCCGTCGTTGAAATTTGATATTCGGTGGTGGCGCCTTCCTGCTGGCTGGATGAGACCCGCAGCTTCGCCGGCCAATGCGGCCAGTTCATTGCCTTGTTCTCTTTCACTGGCGGCTTGGGCATGATTTCCAGCTGCGTAACAGTCTTTGCGCCCTGGCGAATCGATGTGCCGATGCAGTCTGAACCGGTATCGCCGCCGCCGATGACGATGACATGTTTGTCCTTGGCGGAGATCTCGTGGGTACCCTGGGCGAGGGATTCACCGGCAACGCGGCGATTTTGCTGCGGCAGGAAGTCCATTGCGTAATGGATGCCGTCTAGGTTGCGGCCGGGCGCTGCGGCAAAAAAGTCGAACGGCTCTTCTGACCCGCATGTCAGCAGAATTGCGTCATGCTTGGCTTCCAGCTCGGCGACCTTGATGTCCTTGCCGATGTGCGCGTTGCAATGGAATTGTACCCCTTCGGCTTCCATCTGCTTGACGCGACGGTCGATAATAAACTTCTCCAGCTTGAAGTCGGGGATGCCGTAAACCAGCAACCCGCCAGGACGTGCATTCTTTTCGTAAAGATGTACGTCATACCCGGCACGCGCCAACTGCTGGGCGGCGGCAAGCCCGGCTGGCCCGGAGCCGACGATGCCGACTGATTTGCCCGTCTTGGCCTTTGCAATTTGTGGCTTGACGCGACCGTCCTGGAATGCCCGGTCTGCGATAGCGCATTCGATTGTCTTGATGGCCACCGGACTGTCATCGATGTTGAGCGTACAGGAAGCTTCGCATGGGGCCGGGCAGATGCGGCCTGTCACCTCGGGGAAATTGTTGGTGGAAGAGAGGTTCTCGAACGCGGTCTCATAGTCGTCGTGATAAACAAGGTCGTTCCAGTCGGGGATCTGGTTGTTGACCGGACAGCCGCTATGGCAATACGGGATGCCACAATCCATGCAGCGCGATGCCTGGGTTTTGGTTCCCGCTTCACCGAGTGGTTCGACGAATTCCTTCCAGTGCTTTACGCGCTCTTCCACAGGCGCGTACTTGCGCTCGGCGCGTTCAAACTCAAGAAATCCAGTTGGCTTCCCCATTTTCGTCGTTCTTTCGTTCGTTCAGTTTTGTTCTAGCTTGCGTTGCCTGATGCGGGTTGGCGAAATTATCGTAATGCAGTTTGTAAGTTCGTCTTTACGTTCGTGGATCACCTCAGCGATGCGCTGCATCTCGACATTGATGCGATGGGTAGCGCGGTATCCGCTGAGGATGATGACGCCAATAGTCAAGTTTTCGTCTCGGACAAGATGATCACCGAAGCCTCTATCCTCTGTCACCAGAATGCGGCCATTGTTTTTGGCAAGTTCCAGTATGTCCTCATCTGTGGCGGACCGCGCCACTTCAATGACACCGACCGCATCCAGTTCCTTTGACTGCAATAGTTCGATGAGTCGGATCGGTAGACACTCATCGATCAGAAGTTTCATTCTGCTGCCGTTTCGATCACGCGCTCATTGTCGACGATGTCGGCGGCGAAAGCTTGCGCGGCGAAAATGTCTTCCTTGTTAAGGTGCGGATATTCCTTCAACAGTGCATCAGGCGTTTCACCGACACTTAGCCAGTGCAGTATCGTTGATACAGGGACGCGCGTCCCCTTAATGCACGCGCGACCTCCCATGATCTTGGGGCTCCATGTGATTCGTTCGTGCTTTTTCACGTGAGTCTCCAAGCCAAGCTGTTCCATCACATTACGCCTTGTCCCGTGCTACGCCGATTTCGAGAACGCCAAGGCCGGTTGTGTCGGCTTCTTGTGCCTTGGCAAGCTCTGCCAACGCCCGGCGATATTCCACCGGCATCACTTTCTTGAACTTCGGCAGCCATGCCGTCCAGTCGGCAAGAATTGTCTGCGCCTTTTGGGAATTGGTGTAATGGGCATGCCGTGTGATGAGCGCATGCAGGCGTTCGGCGTCCTGACTGGTCATGTCGGCCATGACGTCGACAAGGCCATGGCTTTCCAGATCACCATTCTGCCCCATCAGTTTTTCCATCATACGCTCTTCGGATGTCACAGGTTCCAGGTCGACCATCGCCAGGTTGCACTTCTTCTCGAAGTCGCCAGCCTCGTCGAGGACATAGGCCACGCCGCCAGACATGCCGGCTGCAAAGTTGCGCCCTGTCGGACCCAACACGACGACCACGCCGCCCGTCATGTATTCGCAGCCGTGGTCTCCCGTCCCTTCGATAACCGCAAACGCGCCGGAGTTGCGTACAGCAAATCGCTCGCCCGCATAGCCGCGGAAATAGCACTCACCGGCAACGGCACCGTAAAGTACTGTGTTGCCGACAATCATGCTTTCCTCGGGCACGATCAGGGATTTGGGATCAGGGCGGACGATGAGCTTGCCGCCGGACAGGCCCTTGCCGACATAGTCGTTGCCCTCGCCGACGAGATCGAGCGTGACGCCTGCTGCGACCCACGCACCGAAGCTTTGCCCGGCAACGCCAGAAAAGTTGATCCAGATGGTATCTTCCGGCAGACCGGCGTGCCCATAACGCTTAGCAACCTGACCTGACAGCATGGTGCCGGCGGATCTGTCGGTGTTCTGGATCGGCAGTTCGTGTTTGACGGGTGTTCGGTTTTCCAGCGCTGGTGCAGCCAGTTCTATCAGGCGGTTGTCAAGAACCTTGTCGAGGCCATGGTCTTGCGTCTCGCAATGGTAGATGGACACCCCTGCAGGCACGCGCGGCTTGTAGAAGAGCTTTGTGAAATCCAGTCCCTTGGCTTTCCAGTGGCGGATCGCGCGATCCTTATCGAGCATGCCGGTCTTGCCGATCATCTCATTGAAAGTGCGGAAGCCCATCGCAGCCATCAACTCGCGCACTTCCTCGGCAAGGTAGAAGAAGTAGTTTATGACGTGCTCGGGTTGACCGGTGAACTTCTTGCGCAACCGTTTGTCTTGCGTGGCGACCCCGACCGGGCAAGTGTTCAGATGGCATTTGCGCATCATGATGCAGCCCGCAGCAATAAGCGGCGCCGTGGAGAAGCCAAACTCGTCCGCGCCAAGCAACGCGCCGACAACGACATCGCGTCCGGTTCTCAAGCCACCATCGACCTGCACGGCAATGCGCCCGCGCAGGCGGTTTACGACCAGCGTTTGATGCGTTTCGGCAATGCCGATTTCCCACGGTGAACCAGCATGCTTGATGGATGTCAGCGGAGAAGCGCCGGTGCCGCCTTCGAAGCCAGAAATTGTAACGTGGTCGGCGCGCGCCTTGGCCACGCCTGCTGCAACGGTGCCGACACCGACTTCCGAAACAAGCTTGACCGAGATGTCACTTGTGGGGCTGGTGTTTTTCAAATCGAAGATGAGCTGTGCAAGATCCTCAATCGAATAAATGTCGTGGTGCGGCGGTGGCGAAATAAGGCCAACGCCGGGCGTGGAGTGACGCACCTTGGCGATTGTCTCGTCAACCTTGTGCCCGGGAAGCTGGCCGCCCTCGCCGGGCTTGGCCCCTTGCGCCATCTTGATCTGGATCATGTCGGAATTGACCAGATACTCGGTGGTAACGCCAAAGCGGCCCGAGGCAACCTGCTTGATTGCGGAACGCATGGTGTCGCCATTGGGCATAGGCTTGAAGCGATCGGATTCCTCGCCGCCTTCACCCGTGTTGGACTTGCCGCCGATGCGGTTCATGGCGATGGCAAGCGTCGTGTGGGCTTCACGGGAGATGGAGCCATAACTCATGGCACCCGTTGCAAAGCGTTTGACGATTTCAGAAGCGGGTTCCACTTCGTCGAGCGGCACAGGCGTACGGCCCATTTCTTCTGCGGCCTTGATGCGGAACAGGCCGCGCATGGTCATCAGCTGCTCGGACTGATCGTTCACCTGTTTGGCAAAGGCGCGGTACTTCTCGGGCAGGTTGCCGCGTACGGCGTGCTGCAAGTCTGCGACAACATTGGGACGCCAGACGTGTGCCTCGCCCCGGATCCGGTAGGCGTATTCCCCGCCGACGTCGAGTGCGTGCTTCAGCACTGGTGCATCGGAAAAAGCGAGACGATGGCGTTCACAGGTTTCGATGGCGATCTCACGCAGACCGACACCTTCAATCTGCGTGTGGGTCCCGGTGAAATAGCGATCGACGAAATTGGACTTCAAACCGACGGCGTCAAAGATCTGCGCGCCGCAGTAGGATTGGTATGTGGAGATGCCCATCTTTGCCATCACCTTGAGGATGGCTTTGCCGATCGACTTGATGTAGCGCGTTTTGACTTCGTCGACGGTCAGGCTCTCGTCGAGATCAGGCAGCATTGCTTCAAGTGTCTCGAATGCAAGGTAAGGGTTGATCGCCTCGGCGCCATAGCCCGCCAGCGTGCAGAACTGATGCACCTCGTGGGCTTCACCGGTTTCCACAACGAGGCCGACCGAGGTCCTCAGACCTTGGCGGATCAGGTGGTGGTGTACTGCGGACGTCGCCAGTAGGGATGGGATCGGCACACGATCCGGCCCGGTGGCGCGGTCTGACAGAATAACGATGTTGTACGCGCCCGAGCGCACGGCCTCTTCGGCTTCCGCGCAGATGACGTCGAGTGCCGTCACCATGCCGGCGGTGCCGTGCTTGCCCTCGAACGTCATGTCGATGGTGATCGAGGAAAAATTGTTGTCGGGCACTTCGCCGATCTGGCGAATGCGCTCCAGATCTTCATTGGTCAGGATTGGCTGGTAAACTTCAAGACGCTTGTGCCTGGAGGTGCCCTCCAGATCGAGCAGGTTCGGCCGCGGACCGATGAACGACACGAGGCTCATGACGAGTTCCTCGCGGATCGAGTCGATCGGCGGGTTGGTGACCTGGGCGAAGTTCTGCTTGAAATAGGTGTGAAGCAGCTTGGGCCGCGACGAAAGTGCGGAAATGGGCGTGTCGGTCCCCATGGAACCGATCGCTTCCTGTCCGGTCGCCGCCATCGGCGTCATCAGGAACTTGGTGCTTTCCTGCGTGTAGCCAAAGGCCTGCTGCAAATCGAGCAAGCTGGCGCTGGACGCCAGAGGTGAAGTCCGGCGCTTGGACAGGGGCAGATCGGATACCAGGATTTGCGTCCTTTTCAGCCATGTCTCGTAAGGATGGCTGGCGGCGATTTCTGCCTTGAGCTCCTCGTCGGAGATGATGCAGCCCTTTTCCAGATCAATGAGCAGCATCTTGCCCGGCTGGAGGCGCCACTTCTTGACGATGTTTTCTTCCTTAACTGGAAGAACGCCAGACTCAGACGACATGATCACCACATCGTCCTTGGTGAGGAGGTAACGTGCGGGGCGAAGGCCATTGCGGTCGAGTGTTGCACCGATCTGACGTCCATCGGTGAAGGCCATTGCGGCCGGGCCATCCCATGGCTCCATCAATGCGGCGTGATATTCGTAAAAGGCGCGGCGCTTGGCGTCCATCAACGGGTTGCCCGCCCATGCCTCCGGGATCAGGACCATCGCGGCAT
Source organism: Hyphomicrobiaceae bacterium (assembly GCA_047972825.1). GTDB lineage: Bacteria > Pseudomonadota > Alphaproteobacteria > Rhizobiales > Hyphomicrobiaceae > JAEUMD01. The sequence goes on from JBKEAX010000155.1 coordinate 24,268, forward strand.
GGGACAGCGAGTAGCCGCCCAGCACGAGGAATTCGAGTGCGTTGTCAAAACAGGCGGTGTCGGACTGGCCTTCGTAGGATATCGGCCAGAGCTTGGAGATGTCGTCGCCGAACAGGGGCGTTGCTACCGACGCCTGGCGTGCGGCCATCCAGTTGACGTTGCCGCGCAGCGTGTTGATCTCACCGTTGTGGGCCACCATCCGGTAGGGATGTGAGAGTTTCCAGGACGGGAAGGTGTTGGTCGAAAAACGCTGGTGGACAAGCGCCATGGCGGAGGTGAAACGCGGGTCCGACAGATCGCGGTAGTAGGCCTTGACCTGATAGGACATGAACATGCCCTTGTAGACCAGCGTGCGCGTGGACAACGATACGCAGTAATGGCCGATATCGCGCCCCTTGGAGGCGGCTTGGATAGCGTTCGAGACCATTTTGCGGACGAGGTAGAGTTTTCTTTCGAAAGCCTCCTGGTCGCCATCCAGACTGCCACGGCCGATGAACACCTGCCGGTGCAGCGGTTCGGTCGCGATGACCATTTCGGAAAGGGAGCGGTTGTCAATTGGCACGGACCGCCAGCCAAGCAGGTTGAGACCCTGCTCCCGGATGATGCGGGTCCAAACTTTCTCGCAATACGAACGAAGCCGCTCGTCGGGCGGCATGAAGACGTGCCCTACCGCATAGTTGCCGGGCTCTGGCAGTGAGAAGCCCTGCACCTGGCATTCCTGCGCAAGGAATGTGTGTGGTATCTGCACCATGATGCCGGCGCCATCGCCGGCCTTCGGGTCCGCGCCAACAGCACCGCGGTGTTCGAGGTTCTCCAGGATTTGAAGTGCATCCTCAACAATCTTGTGCGAGCGGCGCCCCTTCATATCGGCGATGAAGCCGACACCGCAGGCGTCACGATTGAGCGCCGGGTCGAATAGACCTTGCTTGCCGGGCAGTGCGTCTTCAGCGCTCAGCGGCATGGCAGGGGCATTGTTCACGGTATCGAGCACTCTGCTGGAAGTCATTTTAGGTCCTTGGATTGCCGTTAGGGCGCCGTGTTGTTCTCTGGTTTGGATGTATCAGGTTGCCTTGGCTCGGATCATCGGGCGTTTGTAGGGTGTGTGCAAGTGACCGGGGCCGTCAGGCTGGTTCGTGCGGCAAATGTGGCTTCTACCGTTTTCGCCTGCCGAATGCGAATTTGGCGGTGCGGGGCAGGGCGCTGAGGTCAGCCAGCTGTGGTGCTGCGGCTCTCGGAGAAGCTTTGGCGTGCCGTCCTGCGCCGTTCATCTGAGCGGGGTCGTTGGACACGCGTTTTGCCTCCCGGTTTGCAAACTTGAAATTCATTCATGCAGGCCGCGCAAGATTTCAGCCAAGCCACAGCAAATTCAGTGGCAAGGGTTGAAAACCTGAAGTCTCGGCGAAATGGCCACCAATAAGGTCAGCAATGCTGTCCTTTTGTGGCGAACATGGCAGATTTCGGGCCCCGACACAAGGCCCCGGGTGAGCGCTGCGTTTGTCTACAGGTTGCCAAACAGCGGAAACCTTGGAGACCAGAAAGCAGGCAGTATCTGGTGCAATCCTGTGCAGGGAATGAAAAAATTAATGAAAAAAGGGCGGATGCGGTTTTCGCATCCGCCCTCGCATCACCGTCCGGGGGGGAGGGCGGTGACGCCCTTGCGGCTGGCAGAATTCCCGCCGCGGGCTCACCGGATGCAAGGGGAGAGCACCCGGGAGAGCGTACGCACGTACTATTCGCCGGCTTCGATCTGCCGCGGCTGCTCCCGCCCAATCGGAACGGATCGCGGTTTCATACGTTCGGGAATGTTGCGCACGAGGTCTACGTGTAGCAGGCCGTCCTTGATGTCTGCTCCGGTGACTTCGACATAGTCGGCCAGCTGGAACCTGCGCTCAAAAGAGCGCGCTGCAATGCCGCGATGCAGAAACTGGCGTTCTTTTTCCTCGGGCGCTTTATCACCGCGCACCGTCATGGACTGTTCCTTGACTTCGATCTTTATCTCGTCGTTGCCGAAACCAGCCACCGCCATGGTGATGCGGTATTCGTTGTCGCCAAGGCGTTCGATGTTGTAGGGCGGGTATGCACCCTCATCGATGCTTCCCATGTTGTCCAGCAACTGGGCGATCCGGTCGAATCCGATGGTTGAACGGTAAAGTGGGGCAAAATCAAAGTGTCGCATCACATATCCTCTGTGTTTGAGCGAAATGCGGATCGCTTGCCGACCACCCGTAAGCGGTATTTTGGCCAAGCGTTCGTCATGTCAGCACCGCCTCGTTTGAGCCCGGTGCTGTCATTGATTTAGGTTGAGCATGTCGTTGTTCAAGTGGTGTTAGAAGCG
>JBKEAX010000166.1:0-10716 GCA_047972825.1 Hyphomicrobiaceae bacterium
TGCTGAGCAGGCTGCGACAGGCAGGCCACAGCGCTGCCCCCAAGGTGACGCATGGCGCGCCCGAGATGTGAGCAATTTGCCGGGCAACTTCGCCGAGGTCCCGCAGCGCCCCGCAATATGGCGTGTATCATTGCCGGATAAATGCGGGATAAGGCTGGAGTTGATATGCCGCAATAGGGTTAACGCCTCAGCCGCGGGCCTTGCGCGAATCTGCCGTTTCATCGGAGTACATCGTCAGCATTGGCTCGTCTGCGAAGATCACTTCGTCATAGATGCCGTAGCCGTTGAACGATCCGGCAATTGCCCGGCCATAGGCGCCGACGTTACCAATTTCGATATAGTCGCCCTCGGTGATCGAATCCGGCAGCATGAAGGGGCCCTTCATCTGATCGATGGAGTCGCAGGTAGGCCCCCACATCTCGAACGGCACCAGGGTTTCGCCCTTCACCTCGGGCCGGCTGACGAGCCGCGCAGGAAAGACGAACCCAAGGTGCGCGGCGTCAAACAGCGTGCCGTAGGCGCCGTCGTTGATATAAAGATCATTGCCGCGGCGTGCGTCGACCCGCACGATCAGGCTTTCTGCCTCCGCCACCAGCGCACGGCCCGGTTCGCACATTAACCGCACGTCCTCGCGCACGGCCATTTTGTCGATTCCGGCGTTGACTGCCTCCATGAACGACGCCAATGGCGCAGGTTCTGAATCGGCATAACGAGAGGGAAACCCACCGCCGATATCGAGGCGGTCAACAACCACACCGGCCTGAACGATAAGACGGTTCACTTCCTCCAGTGCGGCAACATAGGCGTCTGGCGTTAGTGTCTGAGAGCCCACATGGAACGTCGCGCCAAGCTCGAAAGCCACCTGCCGTGCCTTGATGAGCAGCTTGGCCGCCGAGGCGCCATCAATGCCGAACTTCTTTTCCAAAGGCACGCGCGAATTTTTCGGCCGGACGGCAACACGCACGTACAGTTTGAGATCACGCGCAGCTCCACGGCTACCGGTTGTTTCCTGGACGATTTTGGCCAGTTCGTCTTCGCTATCGAGCGAAAATGAACGCACGCCCAGTTCATAGGCACGCCGAATAGCGCTCCGCGATTTCACCGGATGCATGAAGTGCAGTTCAACGCCTGGAATGGTCGCCGCGTCTTCCAGTTCGGGCAGGGAGGCAACATCGAAGTGGCGGATGCCAGCACCGTAGAGCGCTCCGATCAAGAAAACCGAGCTGTTGGCCTTGTAGGCGTAGGCGACGTCACCGGGAAATGTGTTGAGAAACCATCTCGCCGCCCGTGCGCTGGCATGCGGCCTCACGCCCAGAACCGGACGATCCGGCTTGCGCGAGGCGATCAGATCGATAGCAGAAGGGAATTTTTCCATTGCATGGGACCCCCACCAGTCGAAGTTGGACCAGATGGCGCTCTAAACCAGCAGAGACCGCCGAAGCTGCAATTCAAATCGCAGAGCCGACATATGGGACAAACATCCCAACCTGTAAAGACCAAGGCCGGACAGGCGCGGCAAAAAAACCGCGTAAAAACGCGGTCAAACGCCATGTGGTTAACGTTTGGTGGTGGGCTTGTCACTGGGAATGCCGTGCAACGAGCCAAACGTATGATCCCAAAACAAAATCTGCGGTTTGTGGGCCGTCAGGGCACAATTGTGACAGTGATGGAAGCGCGCGACTGGGCAGGAGCGAGTGCTGGTGCAGACCGGGCTTTGGCAGCTCTGCCTTGTCGCCTGCGCCGGTCTAGGTCGTCACCATTATCGATGGGTACACGCGGTTGTTTTGCAGCCTTGAAGGAAGCGTCGAGAAATTCCTCCCAATCTCCAAGTGCCGTAAAATTTTCGCGCAGCAGGTCGGGGCTCACGCCGGCAGGCACGGGTTCGTCTACCTCGCAAATGGCGACGAAGCTCTCGGTTCCCGGTTTTTTCATCAAGAACCTATAGGGTGCGTCGCGGGCAGGTAGGCGAACGACACGCCGTGGCCCGATGAGATTGTTACGTGCGTATTCATTGGGAAACAGGACAGTTGCTTTTCCCGCGCCGTCAATGTCGATAACCGTCAGGTAACAAGCCCGTCCGGAGCGCACATTCAAGACGAGGTTGTCTCCGCGATTATAGGAGATCTTTTCCGGCCACAAATGCAAGGCGTTTCGTGGCACCGTGGGTTTCATCTCAGCATGGACCGGCTTGGAAGAAGTGTCTTCATCCTTAGAGATGGCGGCTTCAGGCTCGGCCGCCGTCACCTCAAGTGATGAAATGTCATGTTGCCCGAGCAGGGGGCGCAGGGCTTCAAACTCTTCGCGCGTCAGGCGGCCCAGCGTCAAGCGCATGGCAAGTTCGGCTGCAATGGGACTGCTGCCATTCGCCAGGGCCGAAAGCCTCACCTGTAGAGCCCGCGGCGGCATCAACAAATCGGCCGCGGCACTATTTAGGTCGAGATCGCGCATGTACCGGGCAGCAAGGCCAGAAACCAGATCATGGCCGTCGATTGAGCGGTCTGGTGCGGCACCGGCAGACCTGAACGCCTCATCCACGTGTCGGCGATCATCTGCAAGAAACTTTGCAAGCTCGGACTGCGAAAACGTAAGTGTGCGCGCAGTTTCACGGGCTTTGTCGTCTCCATGAAATACGTCGCTGGCAAGATGGTCGCCAAGCGAGTCAACAAACGTGATAACGCCGCGCGCGTGGCACGTCACGCATTCGCCCGCCGGCACCAATGAATGTGATGGCTCCGATGGTGCGGCACTGTTTGTTTTGCCATGTGCCATTGCCGACGAAACGGGGCGTTGCCCAACGCTGGCACCGGTGCTGTCAAACATCATGAATGCGGGCAAACCATTGGGCAGTGTGAATAAGGCCTGACTGCCTATGAGGCGCGCCGACTTGTTCTCCGTCCCCTCAGCCTTACGGCCCTCCTCACCGGAAGCAGCCCAGGGCAGCAGGGGTTGATCCAGAATTGAACCTTCCTTGGCGGACTCGTAATCGTAGGCAAACCATAAAGGCCCACGCGCGTGGGCAAAACGTTCGATGATGCGTGGAGACCCGGTTTGTCCGCTCACAAGCACAGCGCCCCGACGCAGGGTATTGTTGCGAAGCGGACTTGATAGATCGAGCTTCAGCAACTTGGCCAATCCATCACGAGAACCCGGCAACCCGAGCAGCCTCTGGTAGAGGTCCGGCCGCATGGATCGATATGCCAGCCAATCTGCGGCAACGACAGGCACGGCGGTGCCTGCCAGCGTGCTAGCTTTTTCACTCACCCGAATGCGCTGGGCAGGGCTCATCTCGGCCACCAGCGCTTGCCACTGCTCAGGTGTCCATCCCACATCGCTCAGCCGCACAGCCATGACAACCAGCGCGTCACCGACTGTTTCCAGGCGGATAGGCTTCTCAGACCAGGTCAGGGCGTTGAATAGCAAGGTGATCGCCTGCCGATAGTTGGCAAGTTCAGTATCGTCAGCGCAACCTTTGTAAAGATGCGCAAGGGAAATGAACCGCGTGTCGGCAGCGCGCGCCGCCCCGATGGCGCTTTGCCATTGAGCAATGGTGTCGCCGACCATGTCCTCGTTCATGGTTCTCCGGCCAATGCAATTGTTTGGAGGATCTGCGGGCAACAGTTTTATCCATCGCCGAATTGCATTCACATCGTCCGCAGTCGGTTCGGTTCCTTCATGGCCCTGGCGGAAAACATCAAAAGGCATCTGTCGGCCGATCATTTGCTGATAAAGGGGCGATGCGTCCGGCGTGCCCCGTCTTACCAGCCCCGGGTTGCGGGCAAGCTCCTCAAGATCAAGAATGTTGGCTATTCCACCGGCGGCTGTAGGCACACCCACGAGTTTGCCCGACTGATGACATCGCGCACAGTGTTTTTCCAGGACGTACCGCGCGCGTGCATCCGGAGCCTCCAATTCGATTGGCAGGGGCGTCGCGGGGGTGGCATTTGCAGTGACCTCTGTGGATACCGCGACATCGTTTGCAGACCTGGCCGGAAGAGGGATTTCCTCATCCGATACCGCAGTTTTGGCCTCATCAATGGGTTTGCTGTTTTCGGAGCCAGCTTTTTCTTTGGATGCTCGCTCTGGTATTGGCACATCGAAAACGGCGAGTGAGCCGGTGCCTTCTGTTCGAGCGGAATTGGCGTTCTGGGCCTTGGCTGAGCCGCTCAAAAGAATTGCAGCGTTTAGCCCCAACAGCACGGCCAACACAATGACCTGCGCGGGCAGCAACCGCAGGCTGGCCCTTTGATCCGTCGTAACCGTTCTCAAACGCGCTACCGCGGCCAACAGTGGACCAGTCGGGCGGCGCCTATCTTGACTAGGCATGACCGGCATGCACGGGTTCCCTCCACCCCTCGATTGCGCGAACCATACCCGCCGCTTCAAGCTCACGCCAGGGGAGGGAAAATGCGCAATCACGGGTTTTCAATCACGGGGCCTCAAGCTGGGCGTTTCATGTCCCGCCCTGCAACATTGGTGTTCTGGATCCGGGCATTGCCTTAACTGCCAGGATCGTCAACCGACAGTGTGGAATCGCGAGTAGGAATTCTTCCTGATAGGACGATTTTGTCTCAAGCTGGGCAGCCCAAAGTAAAGAGTTTCAGCAGGATTACTGGCCACAGTGCACAGATCTTGCTTTACTGATGTGTGGATGGCCGATCCCTGTCGCAACGCGCATTTCGAAGCCAATGGTTGATAGAGCCGGAGATACCTGCGGCAGGGGATGGAATTGTTCGGGGCCTCCTGGATTGAGGCACCCTGGCCACGGTAATTCGCCGGCAAACCAACAGTTTGTGGCGGTGTTTTTCTCCGGTGCATTCAAAAGCCTGCCGGAGCGTGGTTTTCAGCTGCTGTCAAACTGGAGGTTTTGAAATCAACCAGCTAGTGTGGCGTCGCACCTTAGTTGATCGATGTTGCGGCACGCTGGGTATCAACTAAGGCGCGATAAACGCCACACTAAACCAATGACTTTGCTAGTGGCCTTCATGCCGCGCCAAAATTGTATGCGGTTGCGGCTATGTTTCAATTTTGGCGCGACAGGCCACTAGAGCATGTTCAGTCGAAGTGTGAGCGGTTCGGCGTGAAGAACACGGCGAGAAACAAAGGAAAATAGATCGCATTCGCTATTCCGTAAGAAGTGAACGCGATCTAGCAGAAACACGCGACGGTCTTTCACGGCAATGCGCTGTTTTGAGACGAGATCGCATTTCGTCAAAGCAACGGCACCACAACCACGCCAAAGATCAGAACCGCTTCAACAGCCGCTCAATATAATCAAGTTCGGTCGGCGGACGGGTCTGCTGGCCAATTCGGCGGCGCAGTTCCTGAAGAATCTCGCGCGCGCGTTGCCGGTCGATTTCATCAGGCACTTTGACAGACGTACCCAGGTCCGGCCCTTGCGACCGCTGCGGGCGACCTAGCGGATCGCGCGGCGTATCCCCGTTCCGTCCGTAGCGCTGCGGCATATTTTGCAGCATTTGCTGTGCCATTGACTGCGCACCCTTGCGCAATTGATCAAGCGCGCGTGCCTGCTGTTCTGTGGCCGTCGAATAATCCTGGTCACCCAGCGCGCTTTCAGCCTCTCCCATGGCCCGGCGTGCATCATCGAGTTGATCGGAACGACCAAGACCCAGCTCATCCAGTCCACGTTGCAAGCGGTCCAGCTCATCACGCAAAGCGCGCTGGCGCTCACCTAGCCCCCCACCCTGATCAGACGGCCCTTGCCCACGCTCTCCCCGCCGGCCTTGCCCCTGCTGGCCCTGTTCACCTTGCTGACCGCCACGCTTCCCCTGCTGGCCCTGCTGACCTTGCCTGCCCTGGCGCCCCTGTTGCCCGCCCTGGCGACCCTGCTGTTGCTGGTCTCCACGCTCACCGCGCTCGCCTCTGCGATCTTCCTGGCGCAGTTCGCTGAACGTATCGTCCATCAACTGCTGTTGCTTGCCGACGAGTTTTCCAAGCTCGTCCATCTTCTCCATCATTTCGCGGTTGCGGCGACCCTGCTCGGCAGTCTGCTTCGATGATTGCAACCGGTCCAGCAAATCGCGAAGCTCGCTAAGCATCTGCTGGGCTTGTTCGCGCGAACCGTTCTTGGCCATCTCCTCGATCTGCTTCATCATCTGCTCAAGATCGCGCGAAGAAAGAAATTGCTGGTCCTTGTTCTGGCCGTCAACGAACTGGTCCTGCTGCTGCTGGTTTTGTTCGGCAAGCTCCCGCATGTACTCGTTGAGTGCCTCGCGCAGCTCTTTCATCGCGTCGGCGATTTCCTGGTCGGAGGCGCCTTTCTCCAACAGCTTGGACAGCTTGTCCTGCGCTTCAAGCAAGCGCCGTTCGGCCTCGGACAGATCGCCATCCTCAATACGAACGGCAACATTCCAAAGCTGCTCAATGGCGGAGTTTCTATCCGCACGGGAATCAGAATTCTTCAGCCTGTAATAAGCCATGCGCAAGCCAATGAAGGCAGGAATATCATCCAGGAACCCCTCCGGCTCCAGCGTCAGGGCTTCAAGCGCCTTCAGGATATCTGGCCGGTTGCGTGGATCCTCAGCCAGCTTGCGCCGCTGCTCAATGACAGCCCGCGCCACCGGATTATCGAAACGGCGCTGCGGCAGGACGATTTCCAACCTCTCACTCTTGCCGGTCTGGCCCGCAACATCCTTCGCCTCAAGCCACATTTCGACGCGCATCCCTGCCCACGGATGCGAGCCAAGTTCAAGATGCGTGAAGCTCTCTGCGTCCGTCGCCCCCGAGCGCGGCAATTTCAAAGCAAGCAAAGGCGGTGGCTCATGTGGCGGGCGTGGCCCTGTAAGTTTTTTGGTCGCCCAGGCACCCACTGATTTTTCGACATCCGATGCCTTTGGCCGGATTTTCGCAACATGCGCTTGGGCGCTCGCAACGCCATAGTCGTCGTGCACCTTGTAGGTTAGCTTCATCGAACCACGTGGCGACCGCTCAGGAGGCTTTATCATCGAAATTTTCGGCGGGTGGTCCGGCGTGACATCAAACGTCCATGCCGCCATTTCCGAACCCAGCGCCATCACCCGGACACGCGCCGACTTTGTCAGTTCGTAGCGCAGTTCCGTTACCTTGCTCGAACCAGTACCGAGAGATGCAGCAACAGTTGCCGCGGCGCCCTCGCCACCAGTGCCAGTGTTGGCCGCTGCGGATGTGATGCGCTCCGGCTCATTGCTACCCGTCGCCAGAACTTCCAGTTCAGGCTGGAGATCGCGCACACCACTGGAGCGCACGATCAGAACGGAACGCACCGGCACCACAAGAGCCCCTTCAGCGGCCGGCAGTGGCGTTGCGGAAGCCTCGCGCGCGCCATCAGCCAGCATGATCGGAGCCTTGCCCGTATATCCAGGCGGTGTCACCCAGGCATCAAGACGCGCAGCCGCCAGCATTCGCGCATCGGAAAAGCGGAACGCTTCCTGGAGATACCCACCAAGTTCGCGTCCGCTCGCCACCCCCACGAGAACGAGAGCCAACACCGCAACAGAACGTAAAGCAAACGGATCGAACCGATGCGTTCGCGGCGCCGGCGTGCCGACCTTGAGTTGCTGCATGGCGCGTGCAAGACGGGCACGGTGCGCGCTCCATAGCTTTTCTGACACACCGCCTGTCGAAGCACCCGACAATGTGTCCTCGTAGGACGAAGCAGGCCGATGCGCCACGCCGGAAATCCGCTCGATGCGGCGTAAACCTTCCTCACGCGAGGGCCAGGGCGTACGAACGATGTAAATAAACGCCGCCAGCGTAAGAAGCCCGAAGCCACCCAGAACGCCGTAGTGCGCCATATCCCCAAGGTGCGGCCAGACACCCAACACCGATAGCACCGCAAACAGCGTTGCGATGCCAATCAGCAGCCACAGGCGCGGCCACATACGTTCGAACAGGAGCGCCCAAGAGCTGCGCCGGACTTTACGTTCAAACGCGCGTTCAACATGAGCGCGCGTTGCCTCGTCCCTGGAATTAATCTGGCTCATCACCCAAATTTAGCATGAGCTGCGCAATGCGCATTGCACAATCGCGTTGAAACCTTCACGTTTGATTGCAATTGCGCCAGCGTGTGCATAACGCCGTCACGACATCTTCTGGCGGCAAAATCTAGCGGTTTTCCGTATATTTCGCGTGTTCTGAACACGCATCTCAAGGGCCACCCAGCCATGGCGGCAAGCGATCGAGACTTATTAAATCTTGGTAATCCTGCCGCGGACGGACGGCAGCAAACGCTTCCCCATTAACCATCACCTCGGGCACAAGCAATCTGGTGTTGTAGGTAGATGACATGACGGCACCATAGGCGCCAGCCGTCATCACCGCCATCATGTCGCCAGCCTTGAACCGTGGCAGGCTACGGTCGATAGCCAGATAATCACCCGTTTCACACACCGGCCCGACAATATCCTGCTGGACAGGCGGCGTGCTCAGCAGAACCTCATCGACCGGCATAATGTCGTGATGCGCCTCATAAAGCGTGGGGCGCAGCAGATCGTTCATCGCGCCATCGACTATGGTGAAGGTGCGGTCCACACCTTCCTTCACGAAAATCACCCGAGTGACAAGGATACCTGCATTGCCTGCAATCATCCGCCCTGGCTCAAGGATCAATTTCAAGCCCAGGTCACCCAATATCTCTTTGACAAGTGCTGCATAGGCATCTGGCGCGGGCGGTTCGTCAGCATGGCCGCGATAGGGCACGCCCAGCCCCCCGCCAAGGTCCAGATGTTCAATCGCGTGACCACTGGCACGCAACTCCACAACAAGATCGCGCATCAATCGGAACGCATCCCGGAACGGACCCAACTCTGTGATCTGGCTGCCGATATGCATGTGTATGGCATTGGCTTTTATTCCCGGCAGATCGCGAGCTTCATCATACAGCGCCGCCGCTCCGCGATAAGGAATGCCGAATTTGTTTTCAGCCTTGCCGGTAGAGATCTTGGCGTGCGTCTTGGCGTCGACATCGGGATTGACGCGCAATGCAACATGCGCAGTCTTGCCAAGGTCGCTAGCGACTTGGCTGAGAGCACGCAGCTCCGGCTCGCTTTCCACGTTAAACCCGCAGATGCCTTCCCCCAGCGCGTACTCCATCTCATCGCGGGTTTTCCCGACACCTGCGAATATAATCCTGTCTGCGGGAACACCCGCGGCTCTGGCGCGGCGCAATTCGCCTTCTGACACCACGTCCATGCCCGCTCCCATGCGCGCCAAGGTGGTGATGACGGCCTGGTTGGAGTTGGCTTTCAGCGCATAACAGATAAGCGCATCCTCACCCTTGAAGGCCTCGGCCAAAACCCGATAGTGCCGCTCAAGCGTTGCCGTGGAATAGCAATAGAACGGCGTGCCGACTGCCTTGGCAATTGTATCAACGGCAACGTCCTCGGCATGAAGCGTACCGTTCTTGTAAGCAAAATGGTGCATGGTATCCGTCTGACAATTGTGCCGGGATGCAGCGGTTTGGCCCCGCTCTTAGAGAAGCAAGCGCGGCAATGCAACGTTCGTTACCGCAAATAAAAGCCGCGGAATTATCCATCGAGGATGTTAAGCGATGCACAACGGACATCTGAAATGAGCAAAAATGCCGCCACTACGGGCAATAATGTTGACACCTCGCTGGCGCACTTGGCGCTTCATCGGCACACGCTTGAATTGGCCGGGCGCCATTGGCAGATCGACGCCGTGGCCAACCAGGAAGCCCTGCTGGCTGCTTCAGATCACTTCACAGCCTTTCCCTATGGACTCTTGTTATGGGACGCGGCTCTCGCCCTCGGCGCAGAACTCGCCGGCATGGGAACCCTTCCTGGAAAGCGCATTTTGGAACTCGGCGCCGGCGTCGGGTTGGTGGGACTGGTCGCCAGCCATCTAGGCGCCAGCGTCTTCCAGACAGACCATGCCGCCGAAGCACTGGAACTCTCACACCACAACGCCGTGCTCAATGGATTGACCGGCATCCAACTGGCTCCTGCAGACTGGTCCAACTGGACCAGCACCCCAGTCACCGGGCTTTTCGACATCATCGTCGGTTCCGATATTCTTTATGACGGTTCAGCGCATGGACCGATCGCCAAGGTCCTGGACGCAAGTCTTGCCGACGACGGAATGGTCATTCTCACCGATCCCAAGCGCACCGCAACACCGTTGTTCATGAGCGGCATGCGCAAAATCGGGTGGCAGGTGGAAGAACGCGAACGGCACGTCGCAGCACTTGTCCCAACATGGCCAGGACAAACTCTGCCAATCAGCGTCATACAGCTCAAAAGGCCGAAAAAGACATCCGATACCGCAGAAAAGCCAATCAGCGAATAAGTGAATCGAGCGGGAAGTCGCGGTGCCGTTTGGGAGGCGCCGAGGATCCCGGGCCATTATCAGCATCATCGGGGGAAGTGGCGACACCTTTTTCTTTTGCCGCGGCTGGTGCGTCCAGAGAGCCACGTATACCGCACCCTGCCAACAAAAGCGGCAGCAGCGCGACAACGGCAGCTTTTCGCAGTCCCTCAGCCATAAGACCCCTCGTGTCCCTTTTCATCAGCACGCATTCGGGTTGTCTCGGCAAATCCAAGCGACCCAACCAATGCCGATGCCAGCCTAGTTCGCAAACGAGGCCACAGTAGAGTTTCTAGCCCGATGCACGCCTCTTTTCCAAGCGTCTCAACCAGGACTTGGCCATTTTGGTGACGTTCTGTGGCGCGGTTCCACCATGGCTTTTGCGGCTTTTGACTG
>JBKEAX010000174.1:0-1907 GCA_047972825.1 Hyphomicrobiaceae bacterium
TCGTTGAGGCTCAGGTCGCGCATGTGTATCGGCAGATGCATCGTGACGGTTGTGCCGCGGTTCTCCTTTGACACGATTGCCAAGTCGCCGCCGGAGTTCTTGAAAAGCTGATAGGCAGACCATAGGCCCAAGCCGCGTGGCCGTGCCGTGTGGTGCTTTTTGGTGGAGTAGAATGGATCGAACGAGCGCCGCAAAGCATCTGCGCTCATGCCGCAACCATTGTCGCTGATTTCAATGCAGAAGAATTGACCATTCATCAGCAGCTCGTCGCGCGCCTGTATTTGGGGATCGACAACAGTTCGGCACTTGAGGGAGATCAGACCATCGCTTTTGCCTTCGAGAGCTTCGCGGGCATTGATCAACAAATTGAGAACGGCATTATCGAACTGCCCACGGTTCATGCGCACGAGGCTCGATTGTTCGTTTCCAAGGTCAAGCTCGACTTTGACAGAGGTGAACGCATTGGACTGGAAGAGCTCAACACAGGATTTGAGTGAATGGCGTGGGTCGAAAAGTTCTTCTTCCTCTGGTTCGCCCTTGGAAAGCAGGCTTAGCCGGTTAATGAGGCTGGCCGCACTGTCGACCGCCCTGCGCATGGCCTCCAGACGTGACTTGAGCGAATTGGGGGAAACTTCCAGCAAGTCTATGCTGCCACGAATGATGGCGAGCACATTATTTACGTCATGGGCTATGAAGCCGGTCAGAACGCCAATGGAATCAAGCTTTTCTGTTCTTGCTATGCGTGCCTGCGCTTCGGCCAGCTCACTGACGTCGATCATGATGCCGATCATATAGCGCGATCCGGTTCGTGGTTCACTCAGTGATTCCACGCGTTCCCGAATTATGCGTTCCTTGCCACCCTTGTCTTCAATAACGCGCATGAACTCACGCGCGCCGGCCTCGTTTTGAAGCGGTAGATATCCAGAGAGAATATCGGAGTCGGGTGTTTGGCTGAGTGGTGATCGTGGGCTCCCGATGGTTGCCAGTTCCGCGAGCGTTCTGGGCAACTTTTCAGCCTTCATTCCCAGGATGTGAGCAAGACCTTCTGAGCCGCTGATCTGGCCATCTTTGTCGGCGATCCAGTATCCGAATTTGGCAACCCGTTGCGCCGCCCTGGATTCCAGTTCATTCCGCTCAAGTGCTATGTTCTGTTCCTTGAGCGCCTGGCCAGTTTCTGCCAGAGCCTGGTTCGTACGCTGCAATTGCAGTATGGCCGGTCGTAATGCGCGAAACCAAACAACGAGAATACCAAGCAGAACGGCGGAACCAATTCCGACGAGGAGGGTCAGCAGCGGCCCGCGGCTGCGATTTGAAAGGTCCTCCACACGTGCAATGCGGTACCGGAACTCGGTGAGAGCATCACCATATGTAATCGCTGCGGAAAGGTTGGGATCCACTGATCCCAGAATGCCTGGAACCTCGTGTGTTTGGACTTCGACGATTGTTCTTGCCAGGGCGAGTACCTTTTGAATATCGGTATCATTGCGGAGAAAGGTAATGTCAGCTGGTGAGAGCGATGTCATGGTTCGTGCGAGTGGATGGCTAAGCCCACCAAGTTCATGTTGCGCCTTTAGCGATAGTGCATCTGCGGATTTGATACCCTCACGAATACGTGCCGTTATGAATTCCGTTATTGGATCGTTGGACCAGCCCTTTGCGTTGCTGTCGATGAGATAACGGATGTATCGGATTACCTCGACGGCCTCGGCATGGTAGCTATGAAGCGTATTGCCGAAGTCCTGCAGCTTGACGCGTGCGTTGATCAGCAATGCCGATGCCGACACACCCATGATGACGATGAGCGCTATCGCTATCAGCTCACGCCGGCCGGGCGGAGCGGAAGATGTTGGTTTGACCGATGCGTGCGAAGAAGCACCGTCCATTGGACTAGGCCGAGGGGGCGCTTA
>JBKEAX010000293.1:0-26970 GCA_047972825.1 Hyphomicrobiaceae bacterium
AGCGCGTTCGCAATTCCGTAAAAAGTGAACGCGCTCTAATAGCTCCCGATACTAACGCTTCAACCTCTTCGATCAGTCACGATTCATGCCCTTGGATGCCAGCTCTTCAAGATATGTCTTCCACCTGGCGTCTTTGTTCTGGCCCAGCTCCAAAAGGTACGACCAGGAATAAAGGCCTGTGTCGTGCCCATCGTCGAACGTGATCTTGGTGGCGTACTTGCCAACAGGCTGCATGGTCTTGATTTTGACGTTACGCTTGCCCGGCACGGTAACGCGCTGTTCTGCGGAATGGCCCTGCACTTCAGCTGAAGGACTCATCACGCGCAACATCTCGGCGGGAAGGTCATAGGAATAGCCATCCTTGAACGTGACCTTGAGGCTATCGCGGCCGGACGAAAGCTTGATGATCGGAGCCTCGACACCTTTCGAGCTTTGCACAGCTTCCCAGACTTTGCCCGCAAGATCTTTGTATACGGCGGCTTCAGGCCCTTCCGGGCGTACGGCGGTGACAGGCGTACCCGCGTCGGAAAGTTCGCGAATATCCATGTGCAACGGCACGCCCCCCAGGAACTTGAGGCCGAGCTTTTCAGCTTCGCGCTTCGCACCTCCATGGCCAAAGATGTCATAACGTTTGCCGGTGTCAGGAGCTACGAAATAGCTCATGTTCTCGACAATACCGAACACAGGCACATCAACCTTGCGGAACATGTTCAAGCCCTTGCGCGCATCGATTAGCGCAAGATCCTGCGGCGTCGAAACAATGACGGCGCCAGACATTGGCACCTGTTGCGCCATCGTCAACTGCACATCGCCGGTTCCTGGCGGCATGTCTATGACCAGCACGTCCAGATCGCCATCGTTATTCCAGGCTACATCGAACAGCATCTGGTTGAGCGCCTGCGTCACCATCGGCCCACGCCACACGATCGGCATGTCTTCATCAACGAGAAAGCCCATCGACATGACAGAAAGCCCATAGGCTTTAAGCGGAATGAGCTTTTGTTGATCTTCAGTCGCCGAGGGTTGCTGTCCAGTTAACCCAACCAGACGTGGAAGTGAGGGGCCATAGATGTCGGCGTCGAAGATGCCGACTTTGAGTCCAAGTGTGCTCAAGCCCAATGCGATGTTCACCGCCGTCGTCGATTTACCGACACCACCCTTGCCTGACGCTACGGCCACGATATGCTTGACGCCCGGTAGCCCTGGCATATTGCTCGTTGGCACAGCACCTGGAGCCCCCCCCATTTGCCGCGCGCCACCATTGGCCGGACGCGCCGCGCCATTCGACTTGCCAGCAGCACCCTCGGCCGCTTCAGCGGTCAGTACGGCAGTAACAGACCCGACACCCTTGATGCCAGCCACTGCTTTTTCCGCCGCCTGACGCAGCGGTTCCAAGTCGCCCGCGCGATCAATCGGAACCGTGATTGAAAAATAAACGCGGTCCTCCTTGATGATCGTCTCCGAAACAAGCCCTTCATCGACGATGCTACCTTGCCCCTTCAGGCCTTTGACAGCGCGGAGGGCTTCCAGCACCTCATTCTTGGTCACGCTCATTTTTTTGATCCGCTCCTCGTACCTTTTCATTCAATTTCATTATCTGCGGCAAGCTGTGCACCGTGCGCTCACCGAGCCCAAAAACAGGTCCTAAACCCTAGTCGACGGCCACATCAGCAAGCTTCGCCAACGTATCCTTTTCACGTTCGACCGCCGCCATGATGAGTTCGCGCGTAGCTTCCGGCAGATCCAGCGCCAAGGCAGCCTGGTGCCCCTTTGGTGACATCTTGCGCAGCGTCTTGCCCACAATGTCGATCATTTTATCGCGGTCGTACTTGCTGTATTTGGCCAGGAAGTCATCGAAGTAATGATCCACGAAGACGACATCGACGACGTTCTCCAGCGCCTGGCTCTCGGGATCCTTTTTGAGCTGCTCCTTCTTTATCAGCATGGCCACACGGTCGGCGTCACTCTTGTTGTAACCATGCTCCTGCATGATCCTGGCAACGACCTCACCGTGGTGTTCACGGCACGCTTTGCGCCAGTCGTTGTAGCCATTGCGGCCTTCTGGATAATTTGCTCGCGGAATGTCCCAGCGGCGTATGTGCTGAGCGCGCGCCGCAATACGCAGCTCCTCCGAAGCATCCGGATACATCGCACTGAGGCGTTCGGTCATGCGTTCGGCATAAACAATCTCGAACGGTTGACTTACCCCATCGACCTCGGTCTTGCGTGGATCATCGGCATTGGCGGCGTCGATAGCCTTGATAACATTGTCAAAGCGACCCTGATCTGTCGTCATGCCTGGACTTCCCTTTACTGTTTTAACTTTGGCTTGTCGCATTTCATCGATCTGACCAGAGCCTGTTCAGCCGAAGTGTGAGCGGTTCGGCGTGAAGAACACCGCGAGAAACACAAGAAAATAGAACGCGTGCGCGATCCCGTGAAAAGTGAACGCAATCCAAGAGAACGGAAATCGGGTATCCATATCCTTTCATTATGATGCCGCCTGCACGTCCACTTCTGATATCCGGCGAGATTGGCCTGCTTTCACCTGGCGCACAAATGCCAGAAAACGTTCACACCATGGATTTGATGCCGTAGTACGCTGGTGCGAGAACGCTGCCACGACATTATGCACCAAAAGACCATCATGCTTGCCATCAATGCCGATACCGCGACGAACCTCGAACCCGTATCTGGTGTCCATCGGCAAATCGACAAGGGCCGCGTGATGGAACTCGTGCGCATGAATACCCACGCCTTCATCTACACGGCTAAACGCCGAAATGGCAGGCCATGGAAATTGTGCCGTTTCTTCAATGATCACCTGTCCTCGGCCTTGCGGCTTTTCGTACATGACCGCCTCAGCATCGATAATACCAACCATTTCGGCGCGTTTGCCCTCCCAACGAATTGCTCGCGCCAAATACATAAGGCCGCCGCACTCAGCATAGACGGGCAAGCCGCGTTCTATGGCCGCGCGAATGCTCGCACGCAGAGACGTGTTAGATTCCAGCGCACGCATATGCGTTTCTGGAAAACCGCCACCGATGAATAGACCATCTACAGGCGGCAACTCCGCGGCGCGCATTGTATCAAAAAAGACAAGTTCAGCACCGCCCGCCCTCAACGCCTCCAGATCGTCTGCATAATAAAAGCCGAAGGCTGCATCGCGCGCGACAGCAATTCGGACAGGCACGTCCGTGCGCGCACTTAGTGGACTGACCCAAGGGGGTGAGGTGAGCGGGGGAGCCCCAACACGGGCAATGTGCTTGACCTTCTCAAGATCGAAGCGTTCAGCAACACGCTGCCCTATCCTCATGATGAATGCCTCCACCGCGTCAGACTCGGTGGGTGTAGTTAGCCCAAGATGGCGCTCAGGCAACTCCAGTTGCTCCTCGCGCGGCAGCACACCGATGACAGGTATGTCGGTGTAACGTTCGACGGCAGCTATGAGTTTGGCTTCATGCCGGGCACCTGCGGTGCGATTCAGAACGACGCCGGCCAGAATCACATCAGGGTCGAACGTGCGATAGCCGATGAGCAGTGGCGCAATACCTCGCGTCATGCCTTCAGTATCAACCACCAGAACGACGGGCGCGTCGATCAATTTGGCAAGCGCCGCATTGCCATCGCGACCTTCCAGATCCACGCCATCGTAAAGCCCCATGTTGGCTTCGATGAGCGACAAGCTGGCCCCGGCGGACCGTGAGGCCAGCATCGCTTGGATTTCCGCATCGGACTGGGTGTTGAAGTCAAGATTGTAGGAGGGGCGGCCCGTGGCTCGGGCATGCCACATCGGGTCGATATAATCCGGCCCCTTCTTGAATGTTTGCACGGTGAGACCGACATCACGGAGCGCCCTGGCCATGCCGAGCGTCACTGTCGTCTTGCCTGACGACTTATGCGCAGCAGCAATCAGAATCTCAGCCACGACAGGACAACTCCAAAAAATCGAGCACCTCGGACTGGCCCAGTTGCCCGCGCGACGCCTCCCCCAGTAGCTAACGCCGATTCCAGTCCGCTGCCAGCCTCGCCTCTCTAGTCCGCTTGCGCAGCCCGAGGCAGAAACGGCATGACCTTGATTGCTATTCCAGTGACAAGCATGGCCACGGAGATACCGGCGATGCCGAGAAGTACTTCCGGCAGGCTCGGCGTGTAGCTTGCCACCACACCATCAAGGAACGAACTCTTGACTTCCATGCCCGGCAACAGCTCAAGCGGATAGGCCTGGCCGCCGATAATTGTAACATACATGAAGGCAAGACCACCGGCCAAAGCCAGAACCGACGCAATAGCTATCCCTGTCCGTCCTGTAAAAACCTTACCCTCTCCAGTCATGAATGCCAGGATCACGATCGGCAACACGTTGCCGGTCAACACATGACCAAGCCAGAAGCTGACCGTATAAATGCCCCCATCCCGCAAGATGAATGCCTCAACGCCGTGATGCTCGGCGGCATAAAGCGAGGTCAGGTGCTTGACGACCGTGAAATACAGAACCGAAAGCGCAAAGATGATCATGAGGCTACGGAACTTGCCAACCATCTCATCGCTCATGAGGTTCGTGCGGGTTTCGCGGCAAACCGTCAACAACACCAGCACTGTAAATGCAAGGCCGTAGAGGAACGACGCGGCGATGAAAAGCGGCGCCATCAGCGCGGTGTCATAGGCTTCACGCGCCACAAGAAAACCAAAGATCGAACCAGTGCCCGTTGTCAGCGCCAAACGCCAAACGAATGCGAACCAACCCATTGCCTTCGTCGCCGTACCGGACTTCGAAACTGAACGATCCATCATCGTGAACAGATAGGCCGCCACGATCACGATGAACCCAGTATACAGGTAGATATTCCAGGCGAAGATCGATTTGAAATTGTAGGTCGTCATGGCCACCGTCAGCCGCTCGGGTCGGCCGAGGTCGAGCACAAGCACCATCAGGCCGCCGACCAACAGTGAAATCGCCAGAATGCCCGACAGTCGGGCGAACGGCTTGTAGGCAAGGTTGTTGAACACCGAAGAAATCGAAGCGACATTGAGCGCGCCGGATGCTGCAACAATTAGGAACACCGCAAAGACGTGGGGCATCCCCCAGACGATAGCGTTATTCATGCCGGTTACGATATGGCCGTGATGCTCCATGTATAAGAATGCACCAAGCCCAACTGCAATCACCACCGCGTGGAGCGCAAGAAGACCCCAGAAGAAGGAACTGTGATCGTCCAGTTTCTGAAAGGTTATACGCGCCATCTTATCTGCCTTCTGGCCGGGCCGTGCACCGGCGTTCATCTTAGATGTTCTGGTAGTAAACGCCCGGGTCGGTACCGAGATCGGCGCGGACGCGCGTCGTCCGGTAGGTCGCAATACGCTTGGCGATCTCCGAATTTGGATCGTTCAAATCACCAAAAATCATTGCGGCATTTCCGGTCTTGGCACACGCTTCCACACAAGCGGGCGTTCCACCTTTATCAACACGATGCACACACAAGGTACAGCTCTCCACGCAGCCCTTGCCACGCGGTACTTCAGGCTTCTGGTCATGCAGGGGCTCGTGCACGAACGAGCGCGCCTTGTAGGGACACGCCATCATGCAATACCGACAGCCGATGCAGATATGCCGATCAACCAGGACAATGCCATCCGCACGCCGGAACGATGCACCCGTCGGACACACGTCGACACAAGGCGGCTCGGCACAATGCTGGCACATCATCGGCATCTGGAAGGTGGAACCATCCTTCCGGCTTGTGACCTGCAACGTACGAATCCACTGTGCATCCGTCTCAAGATTCTTGGGTGCAGCAATACCGTTCTCTTCGTTGCAGGCTGTCACACAGGCGTTGCAGCCCTGCTCGCACTTGCCCGCATCAATCAGCAGACCCCAGCGCTGTTTTGATGACACCGGCTGATCGGCGGGCTTTGCATGCGCACCATCAGCTTCGCCAAACGCCATCAGCGTGACACCGGGCGCAAAAACGGTCGTTGTGAAGGCCGTGCTCGCCTTCAGAAACCAGCGTCGGCCAACCTCCACGGGATCAACACCAGCAACTGCCGTTTCTTCAATGGCCGGCGCCCTTGCCTCTCGCACAGCACCCGACGCACAATCACATCCTGCGTCGCTGTTGCACGGCTCTGGGAACTCAAACTTCATGCTCATTTGTCAGCCCCCTCCAGATAACGGCTGAGGGCAGCAACCTCTCCATCCCCGGAATGGGTAGACGAACCGGCCGTGTGATGAGGCGATTGCTCCAACCGGCCAGTCGTTGCTCCCGTCTTCTGTTCCGGACGCGATGCATGGCACTCGAAGCAATCCACACGAACGGCGGTGTAGTCATGACACGTCCGGCAGAAATGCTCAGGACTGGAAATCGTCACAGGTTTACCGTCGGCGCCTTTCACCTGATGGCAATCGATGCAACCGTTGAGATCAAACGTTGGCGTACGAATACCCTCATGAACAGCGTCCCGCCGGTGATGAATGAGCGCCTTCATATGATTGCGGCGCATCCAGTCGGTAGGCATGACACATTTGTCGCCACGCCCCTTTGCCGGTTGCGGCGGTCCCGCCATCGCTGACGGGGCCACAACGATACTCGATAGTGCGGTGGCCAACAGCACCACCGCCATTATGAGCTTCGCCCATTGCCGCTTCATCTGCATAGTTCCGCCTTGCCCGCCGTTATTCGCCGAGACCCATCTGGATGTATCCCGTCGGACAGACATCCGCACAGATATGGCAGCCCACGCACATGGAATAATCGGTGTAGACATAGCGGCCAACGGCCCGTTCCTTTTTCGGCACACGCTTGACTGCGGTCTGCGGACAGAAGATCACGCAGTTGTCGCACTCAAAGCACATTCCGCAAGACATGCAGCGCTTGCCTTCATTGATGGCCTGCTCTTCTGTCAACCCCTTGATGCGCTCGTCGAAGTTGCCAAGAACCTTGTCACCCTCGATGTGCACCTCTTCACGGTGTCCACGGGCTTCATACTTGAAGTGCCCCTTGAACAGGTCCGAGTGCGGGATGATCTGGTTCGACGAGCGATCCTCGTAGTTGTGGACGGCAAACTTGCCTGACGACGTACCACGCGTCTGAGTGTGATCATACGGTGTTGGATCGAGCGCACGCTGATGCAGCTCATTAAGCAGGTTGAAGTGGTGCACATCGACCTTGGGGCGCTTGTCAAGCGGAGAGCCAGCGAGGAAATGGTCGATACTCTCCGCCGCAATCCGCCCGTGGCCGATAGCCGTCGTCAACAAGTGCGGACGGATCACGTCACCACCCGCGAAGTGCTTGTCACGACCCTTTACGCTGTACATGCGGTCAGTGCCGATGAAACCCTTGCCATTGTCGAGGCTTTCAAGGCCTTCACCAAGGTCGCCCATCTGGCCAATGGCCGAGATGATAATGTCACCTTCCAGCTCGAATTCGCTGCCTTCAATTGGTTCCGGCGTTGTGCCCTTCATGTTGCACTTGCACATCTTCAGGCCGCGGGCGAGACCGTTGTCGTCAAGCAGCACTTCAAGCGGCATGACGCTGCCCATGATGTTGACGCCTTCACGCATCGCATCTTCGCGCTCACGCTCAGAAGCGGTCATCTTTTCCAGCGGGAACAAGGAGGTCAAAGTCGCCTGCAGTCCTTCACGGCGCATCGTGCCGGCGACATCATGAGCGGTGAAGCCAAGTGCAGAATGTGGATCAATGTCCTTCTCCGCCTTGTGTGTGATGTGTCCGAGACGGCGAGCAACCGATGCAACGTCGATCGAGGTATCACCACCGCCGACCACGATCACCTTTTTCGCCGTACCCAGAACCCAGCCCTGGTTGAACGCATCGAGGAATTCGACACCGGTAATACAGTTCTCGGTGCCTTCCCATCCCGTTACCGGCAGGCCACGGCCACGCTGCGCACCAACGGCCCAGAAGATTGCATCAAATTCATCCTCAAGCTGCTCGATCGAGACATCTTTGCCAACCCTGGTGTTGACACGAACGTCGACACCCATGTCCAGAATACGGCCGATCTCGGTATCGAGCATCTCGCGCGGCGTACGGTAGCCGGGAATGCCATAGCGCATCATGCCACCCAGCTTCTCGTGCGCTTCCAGGATCGAAACGGCATGTCCCTTGCGCCGCAGAAAATAGGCCGCAGTCAGCCCAGCCGGCCCGGCACCGATCACGGCGACTTTCTTGCCCGAGAACTCACCTGCTTCGGGTAGCCTCAAGGCGTTGTCGTTGGCCCAGTCGCCAACATATTGCTCAACCGCATTGATGCCGACAAAGTCGTCAACCTCGTTACGGTTGCAGCCGTCTTCGCAAGGCGCTGGACAGACGCGGCCCATCGTTGCCGGAAACGGGTTCGCCTCCACCATCCGATTGAACGCGTACTGCTGCCAGGTCATGTCCTTTGTCGGCGGCTTGTCCATCTGCCGGGCAATGGCGAGCCAGCCGCGAATTTCATGGCCAGAAGGACACGAACCCTGACACGGCGGCGTACGGTGCACGTAGGTCGGGCACTTGTAGGAATGATCAGCCTGGAAGATCTTTTCGGTAAGGTCATCCCAACCATTCCACATGCTCTCACCGTTCGCGTACCGGCGGAACGTCAGTTTGGTATTCTCAGCCGGCGCATCCCCGGACTTCGGCTTGTTGGCCATGTCGTTCATGGGTCGTACCTCCGTTATGCGGCCTGGCCCTCTGCAGCAGCTTCTTCTGCCGCAGCGCCTTTCGCTTTCTCTTCCAGCTCTTTTTCTTGGATTGAACCTGTCATGACGATCGCATTGGCGACCATCTGGTGTACGGACAGGATCGCTTCCATGTCGAAGCCAAACTTCGGCATCACCTTCGCAAACTGTGCCTTGCAGATGGCGCAGATCGCAGCCATGTGCGTAACGCCGTGCTCTTCGTGCACCTGCTGCAAGGCCTTCATGCGCGGCGAAGCACCCTTGACGCGAATGTCCATAAGGTCATCGGTCAGAATTCCGCCACCGCCACCACAGCAGAATGTGCTCTCCTTGATGGTGTCTTCCGCCATGTCATAGAAGTGGTTGCAGCTGGCGCGCAGGATCGCACGAGGAATTTCGAATTGCCCGCCGGGCATGTCACCCATGCGGGCGCCGCGGGCAACATTGCAGCTGTCATGATACGTCAGGCGGTACTCATCGTTCTTCGACTTGTCGAAGCGCAGCCGCCCTTCCTGCATCATGGCATAGGTAAACTCGCAGATATGTTGCGGCACCGGATAGCGCGGATCGAGAAAATCGAATGGACCTGCAAGCGTATTCAAGAACGAATAACCAACCCGCCAGGCGTGACCGCATTCACCGAACACGATGCGCTTTACACCAAGCTCTTCAGCAGCCTTGCGAATGCGCAAGGATACTTCGCGCATGTTTTCATAAGAGCCAATGAACATGCCGAAGTTGGCCGCTTCAGACGCATACGACGAGAGCGTCCACGACACGCCAACTTCATGGAACACCTTGGCGTAACCCATCAGGCCCTGGATGTGCGGCTCGGCAAACAGGTCAGCCGACGGCGTGATCAGCAGAATTTCGGCGCCTGGCTTATCAACCGGCATACGGATCTTGAGGCCCGTTTCTTCCTCAAGCTCCTCTTCCAGGCCTTCCAGTGTCGACTCGATTGCCTTCTTCGGCAGGCCAAGATTGTTGCCGATCTTGTAGACCTTGCCGATGATTTCGTTGCAGTACTTTTGACCGACGCCGACAGTATCCATGATCTCGCGCGCTGCCATCGAGACTTCAGCAGTATCGATCCCGTAAGGACAAAAGACCGAGCAACGCCGACACTGCGAGCACTGGTGGAAGTAGCTGTACCATTCGTCCAGCACGTCCTTGGTCATGTCGCGCGCGCCGACCAGCTTGGGGAAATACTTGCCCGAGAACGTGAAATAGCGGCGATAGACGCTGCGCAGTAGATCCTGACGCGCAACCGGCATGTTCTTGGGGTCGCCTGTTCCAAGATAATAGTGGCACTTGTCGGTGCATGCTCCGCATTTGACGCAGCTGTCGAGGTAGACCTGGAGCGAGCGGTATTTGCCGAGAAGTTCACCCATCTTGTTGACGGCAACTTCTTCCCAGTTATCGACCAGTTCACCAGGGAAGCCGAGCGCCTCCTGATGCATCGGCTTGGCCTTCAGGGACTGCAGTCCTTCCATGGCGCCAGGCGTCAGTTCCGGGCGTTCGAATGGATCCGGATACTCGCCCTCTTTCATGATGTAATCACTGACTTCAGCCACGAAGCATCTCCTCAACCCCAGCAACGGCCCTCACGATAACGATAACGCTCATTCCGACCGGCCTCCGCCTTCCAGTTTGGCTGCCCATGGCGCCAGGTGCCGCCGTTCGCGAGGGTTGTCCGCCTGGTTGCGCGTCGGCGAGAAGAACAAGCCGACTCCATGCAACAATTTCGAATAGGGAAAGATCATCATCAGCACTGCGACAAGCGTCAGATGAATGAGCAGAGCAGGATCTGACGGTAACGGCTGCCAACTGAAAGTCATGAGCCCAATGAAGAACGCTTTCACAGCGACGATATCGGTGTGAGCGATGAATTTCATCGTCAGGCCGCTGAGGCCAATTCCCACCAGTAGCGCCAGCATCAAATGATCGGACGGAGACGAGATGTAGCGCACGCGCGCAACCAGAAACCTTCGCCCCCACAAACCGGCCAAACCAGCGACCATGGCGAAAGCCGCATAGACACCGTAGGGCTGCATGATTGCTAGAAGTTCGGGAACAGGATTTATGAAGTAGCGCAGGTGTCGGATGAGAACGACCAGCAAGCCAAAGTGGAATAGCCAGCCAAACACCCAGATCCATTTGTTCGCCTTGAACAGGCTCTCAAACAGAACGACTTCGCGTGCCAGACGAAACACAACGCCAGCTTCCGTCGTCGGCGCTGGTGTCGTTGGGATCTTGAGCGGCGCCGGCGTCTTCCAGTAAAGACGGATGCGATACGCCAGCCCAACGACCAGCATCACTGTCGCCAAATAAAACAAGATCGCGAAAACACCCGTCAGCACGGGACCGGCCTCCTCATTGTTTTCCCCCCACGGGAATTCCTCCGCGCACAACGGTGCAGTTCACGCCCACACTTCTGCCGGCGCGGAGGGTTAGTTGCGTGCGATGGCTCGGTTGCCCGATCAGATGCAGCCTGTAGGCTTGGGCAAACCAGCGATCATGCATGCCTGCTTGGCCGGGCCATATGGAAACAGTTCGTACAGATATTTGTTGTTGCCCTTCTCCGGACCCATCGTCTTGGCGAGAGCCTTGGTGAGCACGCGGATAGCTGGAGCTACTTGGTATTCGTCGTAGTAGTTGCGAAGGAAATTAACGACTTCCCAGCGCTCTTCATTCATCTCGAGTTCCTGCCCCTTGGCGATCTCGAGTGCGATTTCCTCGCTCCACTCATTGATATCGGTGAGGTAGCCTTCCTCGTCATGCTCGATGGAAACTCCATTGACTTCGTAAGCCATCGCTTTTTCTCCCTTAGGTTAGCGACTGTATTAGCCCCGAGAGGCTTGCGCCCGAAAAGGGCGAATTACGTGTTGCAAGACCACTCACAACCAGGACTGCGACCTGTCGTGAGACGTAACGAGATCTACAAAACCCGGATAATCAACAACCGTGATGCCATCGATCAATCGACCGCTATCGATGCCACGGGCCCCCAGGTCGGCACCAAGTACATAGATCTGGACGCCGTCCTTACCCTGGACTTCACCACTTACGCTGCTCCCTTTGACGGCGCCATACACACCGTCTTCGAATAGGAGCACTCCGTCGCCAGCGAGCACATGCGCCAGGCAGCTCTGCAGCGCATTGCGTTCGAAAGGCGACTTGTTGACCATGTGCAATGTTGACATTGCTATAACCCTCGAAATTTCCTGCCTCAGAAGCTCAGGACAATGTCCTGCTCACTCATCACCTTCGCCATTTCCGCACGATCCACGAAAATCAACGATGGCTTTTCGGCGTAATTATCGTTTTCATCTTCATAGATGATCGGCATCAAGTCGTCCTCGGTCAGCCCGCGCTCTCCCAGGCTTTCCTTCTCGACATACAGCTTGGTAACGCCGTAGTCGCCAAGCGCACGAAAGGTCGGCGAGAAGTTCTTGACGCCAAGGCTCTTGGTATCCTGCCCCTTGGCAATCTGGAACACGCCATCGTCGATGAATGCCAGACTGACGTCCTGATCGAACGCCGCGCCAATCAGGACGACTTCAAGACTTTCAAGCGCATAGATAGTGCCGTAGGGAGCCTTGCGGTTCACATAGAGGAATTTCTTTGCTTCAGACATCTGCGCCCTCTCAATCGCCGAACACGACGAGGCGATCAGCCTCGATGCCGGCCTCGATCAACTGACCAAGACCTGAAATCCGGAACCCGGGCGCAATGTTGGCCGCACCTTCGCCTTTGCCATGGCGCTTTGCTTCGCCCTCGTCGAGAATCCCACGGCGCTGCGCAGCCGCAATGCACACGACCAGATCCAGCTTGTACTGCTCAGCTAGTTCGGACCAGTTCTTCTGAATGTTGCGATCGTCCTGCGGCGGCACCGTCAAACGCGTGCCATTGTTGACGCCGTCGTTGTAGAAGAACACACGAAAGATCTCGATGCCCTTTTCCAGCGCCGCTTTCGTGAACTGATAGGCCGAATCCGCCGCCTGATGCGTGTATGGGCCTTCATTGACCAGGATGCTCAGCTTCAAAGCTGCACCTCTCCCCTGTTGCAGTTGTTCTTATTGAAACTTTTGTTCCCTGGCAGCCGCGCACAACCAGCAAATAACGAGGCAGCTACCAGAATGTTTGCATGACGCTTGCCCGCCGCAGTGATCAAAGTCAAAGTTGGTTCACCTTGGCGGGTACAAATCTTGCGTCAGAAGCGGACGTGAGCCGACATGTTCATGGTGTGGCGGGCACCGGTCCACGTATCAAGGTGATGCTTGGTAAACGCGAGTCCCGTTTCATCAAAGAAACGCGGCCAGCCGATACGCTCGATCCACTCGCCCAGACGCTCCCAATCCTTTGCACCATCCTTGTAGGCGTAGAGAATCTTGCGAACGATCTCTTCAACCTCAGGCCAATGGGGCGGATTGTTCGGCAGGTTGGCAACCGCGAGTTTATGGAACGTCGGGCGCGAACGTGCATTCGAGTGCTTGCCACCAACCCAGATCGCGATCTTTGTCGATTCCGCGCTGTTGATTTGCATCGGCGGGCATGGCGGATAGCAAGCGCCGCAGCACACGCACTTCTTCTCGTCGACTTCAAGCGAAGGCTTGCCATTCACCATCGCCGGACGGATAGCAGCAACCGGGCACCGCGCAACAACGGCCGGCCGTTCGCACACATTGGCAACCAGATCATGGTTGATCTTCGGCGGCTTCGTGTACTGCACGTTGATTGCGATATCGCCCTGGCCACCACAATTGATCTGGCAGCACGACGTCGTGATGCGCACGCGGTTGGGCATATCTTCCTGGATGAACTCCGTATGGAGCATGTCCATCAAGCTCTTGACGACGCCTGACGCATCCGTGCCTGGAATGTCGCAATGCAGATAGCCTTGCGTGTGCGAAATCATCGAAACCGAGTTGCCCGTTCCGCCGACAGGGAAACCCTTTTCATTGAGTGCTTTGATAAGGGCGGGAACCTTTTCAAAACTCGACGTCATGAATTCGATGTTCGAACGCGTCGTGAAGCGGACGAAACCATCACCCACGTTATCGGCGATATCGCAAAGCGTACGGATGGTATATACGTCCATCTGACGCTGCGTACCGGCACGCACGGTGTAGATCTCATCACCACTCTTGGCGACATGCTTTAGAACACCAGGGCGCGGGCGTTCGTGATAAGCCCACTGGCCATAATTCTTGACCATGACCGGGTGCATGAATTGCTTCGGATCCGGCACACCGGACTCGATAGGCGTACGCTTCTTGGGCTTTGGCTTTGGCGCCGCCTGCGCTCCTTGGCTCATCGTTTTTCCTCTCGACTAGCGAAGTTCTATATCTTGCGCCGAGACACACTCCACTTGCCCACCGGAATATGCTGGTGGCAGCAGCCTGGACTCATGCCTTAGGTCGGCGAAAACTAGGACATTCCTGGCCCGGGCATCCCGGGCCGGGAACCATCGGTTCGTTGGCCTTATTCGGCAGCATCGCGCGCCGAGCCACCCTTACCGAGTCCTTTTTGCTCGAAATACTTCTCGGCCTCTTCCGTGAAGTCATCCGTGCGCACATAGCACGAAGTCCGCGGATGCCTGACCATGTTGGGATCGGGCGGGATGTCCATTGCCTCAAGGAACGCAGGCAAGCCAATGCGATCAATGGTTTCACCGACACGCTCGTGCTCCAGCGCATTCTCGGCGAAGAACTCGATCATATTCGTCGCGAACTCGCGAAGCTTGGCATAATCCTCATCCGTCTCAAGCTTCATGAACGGGATCACCATGGTGCCCATCAGGTCACCAACTTTGAGCGCGCGCTTGCCGCCAATCAGAACCGAGATGCCGCGATCATCACCCGGCGCAAGCGCCTTGTGCATGACATTGATACAGTGCATGCAGCGCACGCAGCTCTTGTTGTCGATCTCGACGGTATTGTCGTCGTTGAGCGACACAGCGCGGGTCGGACACATCGCCACGACGTGGTCGATGACATACTTGCGGCCCTGCTCTTCGACGTAGGCTTTCACCTCGTCCTGATTGATCTTGATGTCATCACGCCACGTACCAATAACGGCAAAGTCCGCACGATGGATTGCGTTGACGCAATCATTGGCACAGCCGGAGAACTTGAACTTGAACTTGTAGGGCAGTGCCGGACGGTGAATTTCCGAGACGTTCTCGTTGATGATCTCGCGATGCGCGCGGGGCTCGTCGAACATCGACATCTCACAACGCGCATGACCAACGCAGCTCATCGAGGTCCGCAACGCGGGGCCGGCACCGCCGAGGTCGAAACCAAGCTCGTTCAATTCGTCAAATGCAGCCTGACAGCCTTCCGTTGTCGTGCCCTGGAACATGATGTCACCGGACTGGCCGTGGAATGCGATCAAGCCAGAACCGTTGCGCTCCCAGATGTCGCACATCTTGCGCAGAATATCGGTTGTGTAGTGATACCCCGCAGGCGGCATCACACGCAGCGTGTGGAATTCCTTCGATGCAGGGAACTTGTCTCCAACCTCGGAAAAACGGGGAATAATACCGCCACCGTAACCGAAGACGGAAACCGTGCCACCTTTCCAGAAGCCGAGCCGCTCAGTATAGGAGTGCTCAAGCTGGCCGAGCAGGTCGTTCATATACTCGGCATAGGGCTTGTCCTTGGAATCGCGAAGTCGCTTCAACCCCGTTACGAAACTTGGCCACGGACCGCCTTCCAACTCATCAAGCTTTGGTGTAGCGCGCGCTTCAAACTCCTTGCCCGCCTTACCAACGCCTTCAAATTTCGCCTCATCCGCCATTGCGTTCTTCCCTTCGTTTTCCTCCCTTGAACAGGGAGGGCTGCGATTTTCAGTGCTTCCAACAGCTGATGGATTTAAATCCATCACCTGCCGGGGTGCCGCTGCTCGCTCAAGACCACTGGGGAAATCGCCCTTTTGGGATCTGAGCTTGGCGCGAGAGCAAACTGGAACTCACGCTGGCAGTTCGGTACCGACCTCCAAATAACAACTGCGGTGCTTTAGGGTTGCCGCTCACCAAATATCCGCAACCGTCACACTCTTGCATATTCGTAGGTTTGCATATTAGAACTGCAAGCATTCGTCGCACAAGCCAAAAGTCTTACCTTGTCAACTTGCGTGACCAACCGCCGCGCATTTTGCAATTTCGTTGGCTTTTTCCTACCTGTCCAGTTGGAATTGATGTTGCCATGCACTGTATTTGGGAAAATTTATTCCAATAAATTCCCATGAACGGAGTTCAGTAATATGAGCGAAGCTGGTGCTTCTATTCCAGAAGCTGCGAAGCAATCGACTGAATTTACAGCCAAACAGTTCGATCTTGCTGATCCGAAGGCCTATCTGGTGTGGCGCGAGGAAAAACTTGCAGGCTACCCGCAAAGTGCCCAAGACCTGCGGGTAAATTTGACTGATTTAGGACAGCCCACAAACGGGGAAAAATCGTCAATTGTCGCTATGTGTCGGCGCGCTAGCATGGCGATCTATCACACAAACGTGCAATCCGAATCAGCCCAGACCACCGCCGACATCAGGTTATCCATACGCAGGTTCGGCGCCGCCCTGGGTCTCGGCGACACGGAAACGCATCGCTCCGCAGATGATGATGGCATTGTAGCGATTGAGGTCACGCAGGCTGACACCAAGCGAGGGTTCATCCCCTACACCAACAAGGCCCTGTCCTGGCACACGGATGGCTACTACAATCCGGTGTCGGCGCCGATAAAGGGAATGCTCCTGCATTGCGTCCACCCAGCCGCTCAAGGCGGTATCAACGCACTGCTCGATCCCGAGATCGCCTATATAAGATTGCGTGACAAGAACCCCGCGATGGTGGCCGCGCTGATGCATCCCGAAGCCATGACAATCCCTGAATCACTTGAAGACGACGGCAGTGTTCGCACGGTCTCGGTAGGCCCTGTGTTTTTTATTGATAAACTGGGACGTATGACGATGCGTTACACCGCCCGGACCCGCAGTATACACTGGCGTGAAGACGCAGACACGCTTGCGGCCGTCGCCCTGCTTAACCGGCTCTTGGCTCACGAGGAAGAGCCGCTGATCATCAAATATAAGCTCAGCGCTAATGAAGGCCTCATATCCAACAACGTACTCCACGCCCGTACAGCTTTCGAGAACGGTGAAAGCGCAGCACGCTTGTTATATCGCGTGCGTTACAAGGATCGCATTGGAGGAACCTGAACACCGCGTAACGCCTTCACGGTCACGCATACGATTACACCTGATTGCTTCAATGGCAGGGCGCTGAAAAAAAGAGAACCACTGCACCGCAGTACACATCCAAAACAATAGATGCGCCAAGCGTCACCCCACTGAGGAAGGACAAAATGTGAGCCACGATCTCGAACGCGAGCCAGGCATGGTGCAACTGAGCGACCTGGTCATCTATAATCCCCAAGTCGGTAGTTTTGATGGACTATTGCAACTTGTCGCAAAGGCGGGTGATGAAGGTGCCCGCTTCATCAACTTCGACATCAAGCCAGACTTCCCCGATACACCGCGTAACTGGCAAAAAGAGATTGAACGCGTATTTGCTCTGGGCGGCCGCTATCTCAGGGGGCGGTCGTGAGCGAAGGCGGCGGCATTGCCCGCGACATCACCCGCATCGAAGCCCCGTACCGACGCGACGTGCTCTTGCAGGATGTGCAGCATGAAAGCGGCATGCGAATGCTGCGAATGCGCATCCGCGAAGGTCGGCGCTTCACCATCATCGACATAGACGAAGCAACGGCAAAAAAGTGGGCCGACGTCATGATGAAGTGGGCGCACAAAGAGCTGCCGGATGACGACAGCAACACCGCGGCTGATTGAACGCCGCGGTCAAATTTCCATCCTCTGGCGCGCATGACAGCGACAGCGGAACGACCGGAGTAAATGCGATGGAGCAGTTGCCCATCTGTCTCAACCTGAAAGGCCGTCGTGTTGTCGTGGCTGGTGCCGGACGATCCGCTGCTCGCCGCGCCTGTGCCGCTGCCCGCGCCGGCGCCCGCGTGTTGGTCATCACCGGCACAGACACAGTCACTGACGGTGCGCTCGAAGAGGTTGCCGAACAACCCGATGCAACCATCAAAGCGGGAAGCGTCTCAGACGCAGACCTCGACAACACAATTCTGGTGTTTGCCGCCACCGAAGACACGAACGAAAACGATCGCATCTGCTGCATGGCCCGCGCCCGCGGCATCCTGGTTTCATCGGATCATGCCGACGGTTGTGATTTCACCATGCCGTCAATCATCGACCGTTCCCCGCTTCTCGTTGCGATTTCATCGGCTGGCACATCGCCCTTGCTGGTGCGCCTCATCGCCGAGCGGCTGGAGGCCACCATCCCCGCCGCGTTCGGCCGGCTAACCAGGTTCCTGGGGCAAGCGCGCGAAGCGATCAACAAGCGCATGCCCGACAGACGGACCCGCCGCCATTTTCTTGAGACGCTGGTTGATGGCACGGTCGCCGACCTTGTACTTGCAGGCGACGAACCGCGAGCCCACGCGCTGCTCAACCAGCAGGCCGACAGCTACGCCATGAAGGGCCCTCCGGAGATCGGCGAGGTCTATCTCGTTGGTGGTGGGCCGGGCGACCCAGATCTACTGACCTTCCGCGCACTCCGCCTGATGCAGCGAGCCGACGTGGTTGTGTATGACCGCTTGATCGGTAGCGCCATCATGGAACTGGTCCGCCCCAACGCCGAGCGCATCTACGTCGGCAAGAAGCGCAACCAGCACGCTCTTCCCCAAGAGGACATCTCCAAGCTTCTGGTGACACTCGCCCGCCAGGGCAAACGGGTGTTGCGCCTGAAAGGCGGCGATCCCTTTATCTTCGGACGCGGCGGCGAGGAGATTGAGTTGCTGGCAGCCGAAGGTGTTCCCTTCCAGATCGTCCCTGGCATCACGGCGGCTTCGGGGTGCGCCAGCTTTGCCGGCATCCCGCTAACGCACCGTGATCATGCGCAAGCGTGCGTGTTCGTTACCGGACACACCAAGACCGGACGGCTTTCGGCCGAATGGGTGAGCCTCCTGCAACCAGGACAAACCGTCGTCATTTATATGGGGCTGGCTTACCTTGGCGAACTGACAGGAGACTTCATCGCCAATGGGGCTGACCCCACACTGCCAGTCGCCATCATTGAAAACGGCACGCGTCCCAACCAGAAGGTCGCCACAGGCACACTTGCCAATATTGCCGAGGTAGCAAAAGCCAACAATGTTGTCGGCCCCGCGCTGATCGTAATCGGAACGGTGGTATCTCTGCGCGACAAGCTCGCCTGGTACAACCCGCCTTCCGCAGATATAGCCGCCGCTACGGCCGCCTTCGGCGCAACCAGCGAGACGAAGAACTCCGATCCAACAACGACGCGATAATAGAAATAGTGCGTTGCCAATCAACGGGCAACCTTACCAAACCAACACTGATTTGAAGACGAGAAAGGGAATGCAAATGGCCATCGAATTCGAAGGTCGGGAGATCGAGACAAATGCCAACGGGTATCTCGAAAATCATGAGGACTGGAACGAGGGCCTAGCCCGCATCCTCGCTCAACAAGATGGCATTGAGCTGGGTGACGAGCACATAGCTGTCATCAGCTACCTGCGCGACGAATACTTCAACAATAATCAGACACAGCCCAACACCCGCACGATTGTAAAGGCAATGTCGGAAGAGTGGGATCGCTCCGTCGACCAGAAAGAACTTTACGACCTCTTCAACGGGGACCCGTCAAAGATTGCCGGTCGCATTGCAGGCCTCCCCGAAAGCCGCCGCAAGGGCGGTTATTGACCAACCAACTTCACTTCGGGCTGCAACCATAACAAATCGAGCGTGGCAGAACATGTCACGCTCGATTTGCTTGCGATCAACATCACAATCCAACAGTGCGCCTGAATAGTGCGTCGGCTTCAATTATGGTCTCCGATTCATCACTTTCGCCGAGTTCCAAGTTTTCCGGCCGAAGCCGCTCAAGCTCTCCTGCCACCCATGCATCGATCACGGCAACGCGCCGGCCAAACCCCAGTTCTGGAGTTGATCGTTTTCGCTCATGCAATTCTTCGATCGCCCCTGCAACATCGGCTGGCAAGGCTACAGCCCGCATCAATTGTTGCAGGTTCATCGGCGGAAGCGTTTCGTTTTCGACAATCCACTGCAGAGAAAGCAGCGGCCGGATCAAATAGAAGTAGCGCTTCAGCTTGACTTCATCGGCTCCGATCGCGCCACGTTCCGGCCTCATCCCCTTGGCGATCGCATAATACGCATGCGCGAGGACACGCGGCGATGCATGGCGCTCAAACAATTCTTGCGCCTGCGCCCGGAACGCCCCTGTTTCGGTGTAGACGATGGGCGATAAGAACCATTCATACAGCGGCGGGTTTGATTTGAGCAGCAGCCGCAGTGCCTTCCTCACATCCCAACCGGCCAGATCTACAAGATGGCTATCCAGCGGGCGCTCGATCACGTCGCGTCCCTCACGCAGGCTCGTATACCAATCCCGCTGATGCGCATAAATAAACCGCACATCGTAGTCACTGTCAGGCGATGCAAAACCCCAAGCTCGCGAACCTGACTCCGCAGCAAACAAAATTCTAACGTCATGCTCACGTGCAACATCGGCCAGCGTCGCCTCCACGTGCGCACGCATTTCATCTGAAACAACATTGAAGCCGGGCACATCATCTGTAGCCATAGGTGCACACTCTCACGTTGCGACTGAAATACGCCACTGATCCTCACCGCCCAACTGCTCGACCGTGAATTCAACCGGCAGGAACTTCTCGATAACGGCGATATTGGTCGCAGTGTGTTCGGTTGGTCGCATAGTCACGAAGCTGCCTCCACCAGCAAGCGCCATCGGCAACAAGAGCTGATCCGCCAGATGCGGTCCAACCGGCACACCGCTGGCGAGGAAGGCGCGCGCCTCGTCCGCCGCCTCCATGGCTACTTGCTCTGACGTGAGCTCGCGTGCGCCAAAACTGGTGAACATCTCAGCGATATCACCCTGCCATATTTCAAGCGCCAGCACGTTGCCATGCCCATCCGCCTTGACCGAACGGGGCACCACGGTGGTTGCCGCCGGCCAGCCCATAAGACGCACGGCTTCCTGAGCTTCCCGTTCTGCAATCTCAAAGGGCAGGTTTGCAACATCGGCGCGCGCGTACATGTTTGACGCCGGACCGGATTTGTCCAACATCAGCGGCACCAGTTGTCGCGCAGGTTGCACCAGCGCATGCCAGCTTCCGCCTCCCGCTGGGAAGAAACCTGCCTTGTAGAGCTTCACCTCGACAGCCGCCCCCATGCGCGCAAGAAGCGGTAGAAAAACGCGCTCCAGATAATCAAACGTCGGCGCAAACGGGTTGTGCGTCCCACCTTTCAACGTGACACGCGACGGCGCATCTGCCCGCATCAACGCAGGGAAGATGGTTTGGAAAACGAGCGTCGTTGAACCTGCCGAGCCTATCGAAAACTCATGCACACCGGCATTGATCGCACCGGGCTCGAACGTGAAGCTCGTCGCTCCCAGCTCTGCGCCTGAAACACGCGCAGATGCGATGCGCGTCGCCGCCTTTACGCAGGTCAAATGCTGACGCAGCAGGCCCGGCTTCTTGCGACCCGCACGCACGCACTCGATCCGGAATGGCGTCCCGGTTATCATCGAAAGCGACAACGCGCTGCGCACAATCTGACCACCGCCTTCGCCGAAGCTGCCGTCCAGGGTAAGCATTTGAGAATCACTTGCTCGTTTCATGTCCTGGCTCTGACATCTGCTTCGCTGAGCGAACGGCGTTAGAGCATGTTCAGCCGAAGTGTGCAGCGGTTCGGCGGGAAGAACATGCTCAAAATAAAAGAAAATAGAGCGCCTGCGCGATTCCTCAAAACGTGAACCTGAACGTGATCTAGGGGCGAGACTCAATAACAATAGGCTCAAGACTGCCCGGATTTGTCTGGCTGGCTGGCGAACGGCTGCCGGAAATCTGCCCTACCCCCACCCAACAGTTCAACAGTTGCCCACAGCCCTTTGTCAGGGGTGCTGCAGCACCTCCCATCCACTGCTATAAGCCGCCTTGAGTTATGAAACGTGGCACCAGCCACTGACTATTGACCGCCGCCTGCCCGAGCCGGGCCCAGGCGGTCTGCAAGGAGAAAGCACAACATGGCCCTCAAGGCTCCAAGCATTCTGACATTCGTGTTCGCCATCGTCGTCACCGTCACTGTTTTAATCACCAAGTTTTTCAACGCAGAAATCCCGTTCCTCACTGGAAATGAATTCTGGGCGCTGCTGTTCGCGCACGTCGTGCTGCTTGCTGGATGCATGATGCGCGGACTTTGACCCGGCGGTCGGGCCCCAACCACGCCGATGGCATCAACCAAACTCGTGATCACATCAACCTGCACGGTCCACAGGCGCCGCGCATTATTTCCGCTTGCGTAACGTGTGCCGTTGTGTCGCGCGGCGTGATGCGCTCTGGCGTCTCAAGGGCACGATTGCGAGTTACGATTGTATGATGCGGATATTTGCAGCCAAGCCTCCATACAGCCGACGCCTTCGCAAATCGCGGCGCGGCATTATCATTGCGTCGGCGCTAACATTGGCTGCCGTCGTGCTGACGCTTGTCGCGATCATTAATGGCGCGACCGACAATTGGAAAGACGCCAAACCCGTGGCCGTGCAGGAACGCATCAATTAGAGCGATTCTAATCCAGTTCGATTGACTGAAATTCGTCCTACAATCTTCATACACTCCGGTCAGAAATTTCCCGGATCTAGAGTGCTATCGCCTTCACCAGCCCACGAACTGAGTTGCCCAGAAAGATCTGCTCAGCGGTATTAAGATCGTCGCGCGTCAGGCGTGCTTCCACGGCCTTGCCGCTCGCCAGCAGCTCTGCCCGTAACGTACCTGGCAGCAGACCAGCCTCCAGCGGAGGTGTTAGCAGCTTGTCTCCACGACTAACAAAAATGGTCGTACGGCTACCTTCAGCCAGCTCCCCCGCCTCATTCAAATAAATGATCTCATCGGCACCCAACATATCATGAGCCTCTTGCCACTCGCGGTCATAAAGCTCCCGCCGCGTGGTCTTGTGATAAAGGAACGGATCTGTCGGATTCAACCGCGACTTTGACACAACAAAACGCATCACCACCTCACCCTCTGCCGGAGGGAGCTGCGTTGCGGTGACCGATACGCGCCCATCCTCGGCAAGCAACAACCGCACCCTGAGCCGCTGGTCGCTATTCTGGCCCACAACATCATTGAGCGCCGCCAGGGCTGCAGCCTTGTCGTAGGGAAAGCTGAAATAGTGAGCTGAAGCTGCAAGCCGCTCCAGGTGCCGTTCCAGCAGGACGTATCCCCTCTTTCCGTCCAGCAGCAACGTCTCAATAAGCTCAAAGCTCTTTGGCGGATCGGTCAGGAACTTCAGCTTCAACAAGCACTCGTCGTATTCCTTGGTTCCCACCGAATCGTAAACGACCCCCGAACCGATGCCCATTTCTCCGGTTCCATCGCGAAAGACCACCGGCGTACGGATTGCCACGTTGAAAAGCCATTTGCCACCTGGCGCCATGGTGCCAATGGCGCCGCAGTAGACACCACGCGCCTCAGTCTCAATTTCATGGATCAGTTCCATGGCACGTATTTTCGGCGCACCTGTCACCGACCCTGGTGGGAAGATGGCGTCCAGGACCTCTCGCAGCCCAATGCCATCCTTCAACGTGGCACGAACGCCCGACGTCATCTGATGCAGCGTGCGGAACGTTTCCACTGTGAACAGGTCCGTTACCGATACGCTGCCCGTCTCGGCAATGCGGCCCAGATCGTTTCGCATCAGGTCAACGATCATGAGGTTTTCAGCGCGCTGTTTCTCATCCGTGGCCAGGATGTGGCGCTGCTCGGCATCGGCATCCTCGCGGCCCGCGCGCGGTGCCGTCCCCTTCATCGGTCGTGTTTCGATAATCCGGCCATTTTGTTCGATGAACAATTCAGGCGAAGCGGACAGAACCGTTGCCGCACCAGTATCGACAATGCCGCCATAGGCGACGCGCTGGCGCTGGCGCATGTCGCGGTAGAACGCCAGCGGCGAACCACTGAGTGAAAACCGCGCCTTGAATGTCAGGTTGAGTTGATAGATGTCGCCTGACCGGATCATCTCCTGAACGCGAGAAAAACGGCGCAGGTAATCATCACGCTGCCAGGCAAGTTCAACGTCGGTGAACTCATAGGTGTGGCTTAACGTGCGCTCGTCGAGCCAGGCTGCCACTTGTTTTGAAGTCAGGGTTTCGGGCGAAGCATAAACGCCGAACCAGATCAACGGAACTTTTCTTTTCGCTGGCATCAGGTGTGCCAGTCTGGACTCCAGCACGAACCCGAGTTCATAGGCAAAAAAACCAGCAAGATGCAGGTTGGCATCAAGAGCACTCGTGATGTCTGCCAGCGCTTGAGGAACGTCTCCTGGATCGTTGGCGGCAATGATACGGAGCGGGTTCTGGAACAGCAGCGACGCACCCCCGTCAGCCGAGCTGTTATCGAGGAGAACAAACGCTTCTGATAGTTTCCTGTCGCTGGTTGCGCTGTTGCCGGCAGTTTCTTGGGTCGGCTTCTTTTCGGCCGTTGTCATTGCTCTTTCAATCCCTCCAGCGCCGTAAATGAAACGGTGCGGTTTTTTCCGGCACCCGCAGCGATCTTGCTCCGCTTGAACGTCTCGGCATGAGCGAAACTCTCAGTAATTTTCGCATCTGGTACACCCAGACTGACCAGTAGCACAGGGCCGGTTGTCGCCCCCTTGAAGGGGCGGGTCAACTGATAGTGGTCTTTTGCAACCAGACTAGACTTCCAGGCTCGCACCGGCGTCGGCTCATCGCGCATGTAATACAGCAATTCGGCAGTAACCGAGCGGTCATCGGCAAGGACTGCAGCAAACGGCTGCCCTTTGGCGCGCGCAGCATCGAGTTCGGCACGCGTAGCCTCAACCAGGGCTTCCCAGCCAAGCGTGCGAGCGAAAGGACTTGCACCGCCGGGCAAAACGATACGGCCAGCAAAAGTCGTCGCCACGACCAGAGCCAGCAAAATAAAGGCATGCAGGACCATCGACCGGCGCAGCCAAGCCCAGTCAAGATCACGCACCATCGTGGCGACCACCAGTAACGTTGCAGACACGTATGAAACGGCTGCCCAGTTCGCATGCGCGCGCGACAAGAATGCCTGTACTGTGATGACGATGACGACCGGCAGCGCGAACGACAGTAATATCCTGTCGGGTGCGGGCAGACCTTCGCGCCAAGCCCGCCAAGCAATAACCAGTAAGCCAGCAAACAGGATTGGTCCGAAAACGCCGAACTGCGCGCCAAAGAACTCCAGCGCTTTCGCAGGGTTCAAAAGGCTGCCCTGCCAGTTGGCATTGTCGGCCGTGTGAGACAGCGTGGCAAACTTATGGCTCACGTTCCACAGGACGTTGGGAAGGATCATGGCCCCGCCAATCGCCCCTGCCACCCACAGTCTTGCATCCTTCAAGATCCAGCGTTTGCCGGGAGTAGCAACCAGATAAACCGCCAAACAAAGGACAAACCACACCATCGCGTATTTGGCGTTAAGCCCGCCACCCAGCGCAACGCCCAGAAGCAAGGCCGGACACCAGCTTTTGTCATCGAACATCACTGTCAGCGCATAAAGCGCGAGCGCCCAGAAAAAAAGCAGTGGAACGTCAGTTGAAATGATACCCGAAGACACAGAGACACCCGGCAGTGTTGCAAACGCCAATGCCGCAAACACACCGGTCATGGCGCCATAAAGCCGACGTCCTATCAGGAAGACGACCAGTGCCGTCATGGTATGAATGATTGGCGAGGGCATGCGGATGCAGGCTTCACCATGCCCGCAAACTTCTGTCGCTCCTCGTATGATCCAGGCAATCAGGGGCGGTTTCGAGTAGTAGCCAAAATCCGGAGCTTGCGACCACGACCAGTACTGCGCTTCGTCAAAAAAAAGATCGGTGCCGTTGAGCGTCAGGGCGATCAGCCTTAGGCCGAGCAGCGCCGCCAAGCCAACCGCCAGAAGCACTGTCCAGCGCACTTCATCCTGCTTGGTCGTGGTTCCTCCCCCCGCTGTCATAACCCAAAGTACCCCTAATGGTTCCCGCTGACGCATTATCCACAGGTCAGCGACACGCGCGACAGTCGCCCTGCAAAACCTGTCCGCACCAGGGTCCGGACCCAATAGCACGCACCGGAAAAATCTGCATTTTCTCCGGGTCTCTCACGGCCCGGCAGTCCATTGACCGCCCATTTACAGGTTTGCCGCCCGCTTTACTAGAACGCGTTCATGTTTCACAAAAAAACAGCATGAACTAGCTTCTTGTTTTCTGCATGTTTTTCTCGTTGAACCACTGCACACTCAAGCTAAACATGCTTTAGGTTGAGTGGCCATCTCGAAGGCTGGTAGTCTCGCCGCGGGCGGTTTCGTGTTTCCCGAATGCTCGCAACAGGTACCAGGGTCAAGATCCTAGGCTCTCCTGACCGTAGCAAACTCCACGCCAACGCAGATTCTAAGCCGGCCAACCCGCATCCAAAAGGTTATCATGCGCATCAGTGTTGTCATTCCTGCACTAAACGAAGCCGGCAATATCGGCCGTCTGGTCGAGGAAACATACACGCACGTTCCCAGCGAAATGCTCGCCGAAGTCCTCGTGGTGGACGATGCCAGCACCGATTCTACAGGTAATGAAATCAAGGCGCTAATCGCTGGTGGCGCACTTCCCGGCCTGCGATACCTGCGGCACAATCAACGCAGCGGCCAAAGCACAGCACTCCGCTCCGGCATTATGGCTGCGACCAGTCCGGTCATTGCCACCATGGACGGCGACGGCCAGAACGACCCCCGTGACATCCCCAAACTGGTTGCCAAGATCGCTGCTCCAGGCACAAACGGGCCCGCACTTGTCAACGGCTGGCGAACCACCCGCAAGGATACCGGTTCGAAACGGTGGGCCTCGAAAGCCGCCAACTGGATTCGCGATGCCGTGTTGAAGGATGAATGTCCAGACACTGGCTGCGGCATCAAAGTGTACTGGCGCGATGTGTTCCTGCGCCTGCCGTTCTTCACCTCAATGCACCGCTATCTGCCAGCGCTATTTCAGACCTACGGCCATGAGGTTGCCTATGTACCTGTCAACGACCGCCCACGCCAGGCCGGGCAATCAAAATACAACAATCTCAATCGTGCACTTGTCGGCCTCTACGACCTTGTCGGTGTCAGCTGGCTGCGCCGCCGAACCAAGGT
>JBKEAX010000295.1:0-2113 GCA_047972825.1 Hyphomicrobiaceae bacterium
TCAAAGAGTAGATGACGAATTCCGTCTGCCAGACCGTCGATGCGTTGAATACGTAGCGCATCATGATCATTTGACAGACCACCAATACTGCGGCAGCCAGCAGCAGCATGGCCACGATGCCGAGGAATTCGGAGATGCGGTCGACAGTGCTAAGGAAAATGCGCATGTTTCCGGCGCTCCCTACAGTCGCGATATGACAAAAAGATAAGGTGATTTCGCAGTCTGCCTCCAGCCATCATGCGCCTTCATGAGCAGCGCACTCTGGGCGGTAGAGGCCGACAGACGAACTAGTTGCGTGTTCGTCTGAGCGACATGCGCACCTTTGGTAAATTGGGAAATTCGGAGGCAGGCCCTGCTAGAGGTAAACCTGCCCCCGCTAGTTGCGGATTGTGCCCGGATAAGGCGCAATCCGCCGTAGGCTGGCGTGTTATTCGACCGCCAGCGCCTTATCGATGAGAGCCTTCCCGTCCTTGGCTTTTTCAGCGAATACCTTGTAGGAGCTGTCCTTGGCAATTGCGAGCCAAGCGTCATAATCTTCCTTGGACATTTCGACGACTTTGACGCCGGCCTTCTTGAAGGTTTCAACCATTTTGTCGTCGAGTTTCTTGGCTTCGGCGACGAAAAACTCCTCGGCTTTCTTGCCTGCATCCATGATCGCCTTCTGTTGCTCGGGTGTGAGGCGATCGAAGCTGCGCTTGGACATCAGGATTGGTTCGTACATGAACCACAGCGCGTTGGCGCCCGGTGCGGTCAGGCATGTCACCTGCTCATAGAGCCGGTAGGAAACGAATGAGCCTGAAGATGTGTTGGCAGCATCCAGAACACCTGTCTGCATGCCGGTGTAGATTTCGGAAGACGGCATCGACGAGATGGATGCACCAGCGGCAACCAGCATCTGTTCGAATGCGGGGCCTGCGGCACGCGTCACCTGACCCTTGATGGAAGCAGGCGAAGTGATGCACTCCTTCTTTGAGGCGAATGAGCCAGCCAACCAGGCATCTGCAACAACCTTTACGCCAGCTTTTTCAATGATGGCCTTGATGTCATTCATGAACGGTGAATTGTTCATGCGCTGAGCGCGGTCGTGGTTGCGAACGAGGCCTGGCATCAGAGTTGAAGAAAATTCAGGATGACGTCCGGATGCGTAGTCGAGCGGGAAGGCAGCCAGGTCGATCTGCCCCTTGGTCAGGGCGCCCCATTGCTCCTTCGGCTTGACAAGCGATGCGCCTGGATAGACCTGGATCTTGAGGTCGACACCAGCTTTTTCTACTTCACGCGCGATGATCTGCACCATTTCATCACGCGCATCGCCCTTTCCACCGGGCCATTGATGGGATGCTTTGAGAACAGTTTCAGCGTTCACGGGCAATGTGAACGCGGCCATGGCCGCAGCGACCGCGGTAAGCGCGGACTTGGACAATTGCATTTGTGTTTCCTCCTAAGTGGATGCCCCCGCACGAGGGGGTCGGCATTGACCTGCCCCTTCTTGATGGGGGCAGTATAAACAACTCAAACCACGGATTAATGAGTCCTGTCAAACAAATTGTATACAATTTGTGACGATTTGGGATACAATAATTGCGGTTTGCACTGATATTTTATTGTGGTTCGGGATTGCCAAGTTGTCCGATTTTCTTCTGCTCAGCTACGGGCAGAAAGTTCAAGTTTTTGGTTCCAAACAGGTTGTGTGAGGCATGGAAAAAAAGGGCATCGCCTTCCAGGATCAACTAGAAGACGACATCGCTACGGGAAAACTGGCTCCGGGCAGCCGGCTTGAGGAGATTTCACTGGCGACACGTTTTGGAATTTCGCGAACGCCGGTCCGCGAAATGCTTCGTCAGCTCGCCGCGCAAGGTCTCGTGGAGTTGCGCCCGTATCGTGGTGCTATCGTGTCGTCGCCCAATCCGCGCCGTCTCATGGAAATGTTCGAGGTGATGGCCGAATTCGAGGCAATGTGCGGACGCCATGCTGCCCGACGCCTGACTGATGACAATGAAGCAGCATTGCATGAAACACTGAACGCGTGCGCCAAGGCCGCAGACGTTGGTGACACCGATGCCTACTATTATGAGAATGAGCGTTTCCATCGTGCGATTTACGCTGCATCGGGAAA
>JBKEAX010000394.1:0-6965 GCA_047972825.1 Hyphomicrobiaceae bacterium
GGACATAGCCCTGCGTTGACAGGTCGGACTGGGTGGCGGATTGTGGCACACAAACGAAGGCGAAGAGCTAGTGTCAACGCAGTTTTTCCGGAAAACGCCTGAGAAAACCGGCAGTCCCGAATTTGGGCCGTTGTTGGCGCAAGCGTCAATTCTCGTCA
Source organism: Hyphomicrobiaceae bacterium (assembly GCA_047972825.1). GTDB lineage: Bacteria > Pseudomonadota > Alphaproteobacteria > Rhizobiales > Hyphomicrobiaceae > JAEUMD01. The sequence continues at coordinate 159 of JBKEAX010000394.1, forward strand.
TCGATGACGAACCAGGCATGCGCAATTTCCTTGTTCGCACCCTAGAGCCCCAATGCAAGCTCGTGGCGGTTGCCTCTGATACGGTAGAAGCTGGCCAGAAGCTGGACGAACAGTTTTTCGACGTCGTCATCCTCGACAATATCATGCCGGGGCAGAATGGTGTTGACTGGCTAGCCAAGCAACGGGCTGTAGGTTTTTATTCTGATGCAATCCTGATGACGGCCTATGCCGATCTGGAAACCGCGATACAGGCCTTGCGAGCAGGCGCAATAGACTTCGTTCTGAAGCCCTTTCGTTCAAACCAGATCCTCAATGCGATCGCTCGTTGCCTCGACCGAAGCCGGCTACAGCGGGAGAACTACGTGTTGCGCTATGAATTGAGCGCGACATCCGACCATATTTCACTGCGTGATCGGCTGATTGGCGGCTCCGTGGCAATCAGCAATGTCCGCGAAATGATCTCGCGCGTGGCCTCCCTGCCAACATCTGTACTGCTGACGGGGCAGTCGGGCACGGGAAAGGAAGTGGCTGCCCGATCAATCCACTCATTGTCAGATCGCTCTGACCAACCATTTGTTCCGGTGAATTGCGCAGCAATTCCACATGACATCGTCGAGGCAGAGCTTTTCGGTCATCTCAAGGGAGCATTTACCAGCGCGGAACGTGGCCGAGACGGCCTATTCGCCCATGCTCACGGAGGCACTCTTTTTCTCGATGAGGTCGGCGAACTACCACTTCCTTTGCAAAGCAAACTGCTGCGCGTCCTGGAGGACAGACGGATTCGCCCCGTAGGATCAGAGCGAGAAGTCCCCGTTGATCTCCGTTTTGTGTTCGCCACCAACACCGAACTTGAAAAAGACGTTGAACAAGGGCGCTTCCGGGCCGACCTCTACTACCGCATCAACGTTATGCAGATCCACTTGCCGCCGCTCAAGGATCGCGGCGATGACGTGCTGGAACTGGCGCCTATTTTCATGAAAAAACTGTCGCAACAACTCGGCTTGCGACCTGTCGAGATAAATGAAACGGTACGAAGTGCATTTATGCGTTACGACTGGCCCGGCAACGTGCGCGAACTGCGCAACTTGATCGAGCGTTCGTTGATCTTGGGAAAGTTTCCCGAGGACCTTGGCGGACCCAGCGTTTCGACCACGACTACGGCCGGCACTCTTGCTGATATTGAGCGCCAGTATATTCTCAAGGTGCTTGAAGAAGCGAAGGGTAACAAGGAGGAAGCCGCGCGACGGCTTGGCATTTCACGCAAGACCATTGACCGCAAATGCTCGCAATGGGGGATCTGATCTGACAGCGGAGCGGCATATAAGAGGCACGTCAGTCCGCTTCCGGCTTCTGGCGATAGCCTTGCTGCCGATGTTGGTCATCTTACCACTGCTTCTTGCTACTGCTGCCATCAGGTGGAATGAGAAATTCGATGCGGCATTGAAATCAAAGGTGAACGGCGACCTGACCATTGCTCACCAATATCTTGAGCGCATTCTTGAATATACAGGCGAGCATATAAAAGCCATTGGAACATCTGCCGACTTTGCAGCCGCCATGAGCGACAACCGCAACCTCTCCTTGTTGCTCGAACAAAGACGCAGAGAACTCAATCTCGACTTCATGTACATCGTTGACCACGCTGATCGTATCGTTGCCTCAGCTCCACGCTTCGATTCCAGTTCGATCAGGACCGCATGGCCGGTGGTAAAACAGGCATTGAAAGGTGAATCGCAGACCGCGATCGATATCTTCACCAACAAGGAGCTTGGAGAGATCACCAAGACACTGGCGGACAATGCAATTCTTGCGCTGGTCCCCACCCCCAATGCTGTTCCGACTGACCGCAGCGTTGAATCACGGGGAATGGTTGTTCATTCGGCTGCTCCCGTAGTCCTTGGCGATGGCCGAAGAAGTGCCCTTGTTGGCGGCAGGCTGTTGAATCAGAATCTAAAATTCATCGACACGATAAATGACCTTGTCTACCAGAAAGAAAGTCTGCCCGAAGGCAGCCAGGGCACAGCAACGTTGTTTCTCGACGACGTCCGCATCAGCACCAACGTCCGTCTTTTTGAAGGGAAGCGGGCGTTAGGAACGCGTGTTTCAGGTGTAGTGCGTTCAGCAGTACTGGGCGAAGGCAAGACCTGGCTTGATAGCGCTTTCGTCGTGAACGACTGGTATATTTCAGCTTATGAGCCGATTGTTGACAGCTACGGGAAGCACGTCGGGATGCTGTATGTCGGCTTCCTGGAGAAGCCATTTACGGAAACAAAGTACATCACCCTGCTCACGATTGGGATCGCATTTCTGGCCATTGCTGGTGCGACAGTACCGATATTCCTTCGCTGGGCCGGTGCGATTTTCAGACCCCTTGAGAAGGTGATCGAAACAATATCCAAGGTGGAAGGCGGAGATCTTGGCGCCCGCACACAGCTAACCGGCAACCGCAATGAAATCGGTCTGGTTGCCGCCCACCTTGACAGTTTGCTTGGCCAGTTGCAGGAGCGCGACCGCGAATTGCGGGAATGGAACACTGAATTGAACAAGCGCGTGGACGAACGCACCCGCGAATTGAAATTGGCCAATCACCGGCTTGAGGCGACAACAAAACAACTGATTGTATCGGAAAAGCTGGCTGCCATCGGTGAGATCACAGCGGGCGTGGCTCACGAGATCAATAATCCAATAGCTGTCATACAGGGAAACCTGGACGTCATATACGATATTATTGGCGACCGTGCCGAGCTCGCACGCACGGAGTTCCAATTGCTCCACGAGCAGGTACATCGCATCAACCTGATCGTAACCAAGCTGCTACAGTTCGCCAAGCCTGAGGAGTATGCAGACTCCATGGAGCATCATGCGGTTGAAAACATTATCTCCGACTCTCTTCCGCTTGTGCGGCACCTGCTCAAAAAGGCTGAAATAAACATTTCACGCACAGACGAGGCGACACGATTGGTGCTGATGAATCGCACGGAATTGCAGCAAGTGATCGTAAATCTGGTGGTGAACGCACTACACGCAATGCCAGACGGTGGCCACCTGTCGCTCGTCACCGCCGATGCCGTGTGGGAAAACAAGCAGGGCATTTCAATTGAAGTACGCGATACAGGTATCGGTATGAGCGCTGAGACGATTCAAAAGGTTTTTGACCCGTTTTTCACGACGAAACGCCAGGAAGGCACCGGCCTTGGTCTGTCCATCAGCCAAACACTTGTGACACGACAGGGCGGTACGATTTCAGTCGAAAGCGAGCAAGGCAACGGCACAACATTTAGCATCTGGTTGCCAGAGGCGACATGATCATTTTTCTTTACATGACTGATCAACATGTCCGAGTCCGCTGGACATAATGTCCAACATCTCTCCCTCCACACAATCGTATAAACACCTAACTTACTGTTATTCTTAGTCTCCCCATGTTGGCTTGGATATTGCTTTTAAAAGGCTGACTGAAAGGGAGGTCGAACCGTTTCGAAAATGACTGGCGTTAGACCGGTCGGCGAACGGGAATTACCGGTGACTGCAATGCAGCATCGATAGTGTGCATTCAAAGTGCGCACATAATGTGGATCCGCCAGACGGCAATTTCATTGTCGGCACCAGTGCGGATCTCTCCTCCAACATTTCGGTTGACGGGCTGGCTTCGCGTGCACGGCGCGCAGGGTCATCCGTGACGCTAGAGTATCCGTGTTGGTCAAGGAAGGTTTGGCGTCCATTTTCGGTCGTCCCTGAGCAGGGCGTTTGCGAGGACGATGAGTTTTCGCATGATGGCTGTGATGGCTTTCTTGGCGGGTTTTCCGGCGGCGATGAAGTGGTCGTATTTTTCCTTCAGGCCGGGATTGAATCGCATGGCGACGAGGGCCGGCATGTAGAGCGCTTGCCGGACACTGGCCCGTCCGCCACGGATGAAGGCGCGGCCGGTCCATTGTCCGGACTGCCGCGCAACCGGGGCGAGGCCGGCGAGGGAAGCCGCCTGGCCGTTTGAGAGCGTGCCGAGTTCAGGCATGTCGATGATCAGCGCGAAGGCGGTGACAATCGCTACGCCCGGGATCGAGACCAAGATGTCGAAGCGCCGCGCGAGCTCGGGATCAGCCTTTATCAACGCCATGATCTCGGTCTCGATGGCGGCGATCTGGCGCTCGATCTGTCTGAGTTGCTCGGCGTTGTGACGCCTGAGGATGGCAAGGCTGATTGTCTTGGCCCTGTTCTTCGCCGCCGTGCGGTTCTTCACCAGCGCTTCGCGGGCCGTGTGCAGGTCCTTGAGGTCTCCCAGGCGCGGGCTGCGCACCGCCCGCGCCTCCAGATCGAGCAGCGCGCCCATGCGCGCCAGCATGGCGGCATCCATCCGGTCGGTCTTTGCCAGCTTGCCCGTCGCCTCCGCGAAGCGCCTTGCCTGGCGCGGATTGACCTTGACCAGTGCAAGGCCCGCCTCCGCCAGCCGTCTTTCGAAGGTCCGGTGATACGGGCCGGTGGGCTCGTAGACGATGCGGCCGCCAAGCCCGCCGAGCCAGGCCATGAAGGAGCCGTGGCCGGCATTGTCGTTGGTGAAGCGGCGGCTTTCGCCGTCGCTGATGCGGTGGGCGTCGAGATGGTCTTTCGAGATGTCGACTCCGATGGTATCGTTGGTCATCTTTCGCTTGGTCCTCTGCTTGTCGTCCGCAGCCAGACTGCGGGTATCCGTTCAGGCCTCAAGGGAAAGACGAGGGCGATCCGACTCTAGCTCGACCCTTCAACGGTCAGCATTTTAACGATCCGACCCTCGCCGCTAAGGGAGGGCGGTCACCCTCTCCTAGCGGAACCAGTTTCTCCTGAATGGCAACAGGTGTCATAAGACAAGCATGTTCAGCCGAAGTGTACAGCGGTTCGGCGTTAAGAACATGCTCCAAACGAAAGAAAATAGAGCGCGTGCGCGATTCCGTGGAAAGTGAACGTGATCTCGTGTTGCACTCATTGCGATTGCCGCCAAAGTCGATGGAGACTTGAGTATGGATGACATTGAATTTGAAGCGCTTGAAGAGCTGGAACTCCCCGACGGGGTCCATGATGCGGAAAGCGCTCTCGAAGTGATCCGAGCCTGGATCGCCGATGGTGGTCTGCATGTGATATTCAATCCTGAAACATTCACCCACGATGTTTCAGAATGGGGCCGGTTGTTGGGTGATATAGCCCAGCACATTGCCATGGCGGTGGAATTGGATGGTCAAATGGGGCGTCAAGAAGCACTGGCTGCGATGGCTGAAGCCTTCCAACGTGGGCTTGACGATGGAAACGGCCAGGTTATGACGGGACGCATCAAGGGGCGCATTGAGCACTGAAGCCTTTTGATGCGATTGGGGTGGTGGTCGGATGACGGAAGCAGAAATTGTTGGCAGCCTGTTGGAGGTGATCGACAAAGTCCTTGTGGTCTTTTCGACGTTCTTTGCAATCATCTCTGGCTATGTAGCAGCCCTTTTTTTCTTCCTGGGGCGGGCGCCATTTCTGCTAAAATCGGTTGCCTTCTCGCTGCTTTCGGTCGGTCTTTTTTTCCTTGGCGGGACCACGTTAGTAATCCAGAACATGCAGCAAGGACTGCTTGATGCTTTCGATCGGCGGGAAAATCCCACACTGGTATTGGGTGATCTGCGAAACCCAATTCCGGACTTCAACCTAGGTAGTATAACGCAACAAGAACTGGGTGTAGCCACGGGCTGGGCCGTCGCCGGAGCGGTTTATTTGATGCTTTTCTATTTAACCTTCATCTATCGTTGGCCTGACAAGAATCGATGACCGGCAAATAGCAAAGTGCCGCAAAGCAATATTTTTTGTTCGCACGCAATATGGCCGATGGTGATTCGACATCTGCGTGTCTCTGCAACCTAAACGATGCAGATTTGGACAGTGGCTGAGGGGAAACAGACCCAACATTACACACCGAAAAAATACACAGAAGCTCCGCAGAATCCATGTAATCAACGGGGATTTTGCTGCTGCATGTTGCTGATCCCACCAAATCCCAGCTTTATTCGAATCAACGCCTTGGGCCCAGGGCGGTTGCCAAGGCAGATTCGGTTAGGGGGATTTTAGAATGCGCAGTAAAATTATTTTGGCGGCTTCAATTGTGACGATGACAACTGTCGCTGGCGGGTGCGCCAATGATGCGGGGCTGCTCAGCCAGGGACTTACGACGGCATCAATCACGCCGGCAGAAAAATCCAATCCCGATGCGGGGTGTGTTGCCCTGATGGCAAAGATTGATGCCTTGCGGAAGGAAGGTACACCTGAACGAATCGAAAAGGTGGCGGACGGCAAAACGGAGACTGCCGTCGTCAAGCGGGCCGCACTACAACGGATTACCGAACTTGACAAAACCAACGCGGAGTTCCAGCAACGGTGTTCGAAGTTGTCGCAAGGCCAGCGCTCTGCCAAGGCTGATCCTCAGGCAAAGCCTGCGGTGGATGAGAAGGCAAGTGCCAAAGCAGCGGACGCATCGCAATCCTAGATGTCCATGGTTGCAACAGGTAGCAAAGAATAGCAGACGGCTACGAAGAATTTCGCTGAAGCGCGCCATGCCGTAGTGGGGTGTCGAAGTTTGGGGTCTGCTGCTACGATTTGAGATATGCGCGCGACGCTTATCTGCGCTGCGTTCTCGTCTGGTCCTGTGTTTAATATAGCCGGAACGCCAGCATGGATCCGATGCAGTTAGCCACGATCGCGTTCGCATCTCATGTTTTTGCTACAAATATGTTTTTCATGCCCCATGGGGCTGCTGTTCGACGCGAAAGTCATTTCGTGAGCGTTTGATTTGCCCGAGATGTTTATGGT
>JBKEAX010000433.1:0-1741 GCA_047972825.1 Hyphomicrobiaceae bacterium
GCCAGGCTCTAGCCCGAACCTTCGAACACACGCACCAGCACGCAACCAGAATATCATGAACAACTTGGCTCGACTGGCACGTGTTCATATTCCTGCAGGCACGTCGTGTTTTGCCCACTAGGGCTTACCGCGCTCATGGAGCCCCCTCGTGAAACCTCAGCACGCCTTTGACCCCAATAGCGCTCGCCGCACATTGTTTGAGGCTACAATCGAGGCTTCCGCAACCTATGGTGTAAAACGGACAATTTTGTCCGACGCAGATAAACAAGCCCTCACCTACAAGAGATTAATCCTTGGCGCCCTGGTTCTTGGCGACAAGATGGCCCACATCACGAACCCCGGTGAGAAAGTCGGCGTTTTCCTGCCCAATGCCGCCGGTGCAGCCGTGACACTGCTGGGTCTTAACGCCTTTGGCCGAACCGCCGCCCTTCTAAATTTTACCGCCGGCTCACGCAACCTCGTTTCGGCGCTGCAAACCGGTCCGATTCCAATCGTTCTGACATCACGACGGTTCGTTGCCGCAGCCAAGCTCGAAGACGTGGTGGCCGCAATGGCAGCTGCAGAACCGACGCCAGGGATACGCACCCGCATTGTCTATCTGGAGGACCTGCGCAAATCGATTTCACTCACGGACAAACTGCGCGGAGCCCTTCGAAACTTGTATCCAAAACAGTTCGCCCGGCGCTTTGGCATGACGCCCGATAGTCCAGCGGTGATCCTGTTCACCTCCGGGACAGAAGGTTTACCCAAGGGAGTTGTGCTTACCAATTCCAACCTGGTTGCCAACGCGCAGCAGATTCTCGCGCACGCTGGCGGCATGCTGACGCCAGATGATGTCGTGCTCAACCCTTTGCCGATGTTCCATTCGTTCGGCTTGACGGCGGCAACCTTGATGCCGCTCTTGGGCGGCATGCACGTTGTGCTTTACCCCAGCCCGCTACATTACAAGCAGGTGGCGCGGACGATCAGCGAAACCAGAGCAACTGTACTGTTTGCCACCGACACATTCCTGATGGGCTATGCGCGCGCCGCCGCAAAAAGCGAGCTCACCAGTGTCCGCTATGTCATAGCTGGTGCCGAACGGGTAAAGGACGCAACCCGCACGGCCTGGGACAAGGCTGGCGCTCTCATACTCGAAGGCTACGGTGCAACCGAATGCTCGCCCGTCATCGCCTGCAACCTGCCAAACCCCAACAGACCAGGTACTGTTGGCCCATTGCTACCTGGACTTGATGTCAAATTGGAACAGGTGCCGGGCATCAGCGAAGGTGGACGGCTAAAGATCCGCGGACCCAACGTCATGGCAGGCTACATCCTCGCAGACACGCCCGGCGCTTTGCAAAAACCAGACGGCGGGTGGCACGATACTGGTGATATCGTAACCATCGACGATAATTCAGTGCTGACAATTCGCGGACGCGCCAAGCGTTTTGCAAAGATCGGCGGGGAGATGGTGTCGCTTGCAGCGGTCGAAGCCCTCGCATCAGGCCACTGGCCTGATGCCCAGCATGTCGTGGTCACAATTCCCGATGCACGCAAAGGCGAGCAGCTCATTCTTGTCACCGACAAGGCGGACGCCGATAAGGCTGAACTGGCGGAATACTTCAAAACCATGGGCGTCACCGAACTTTGGCTCCCGCGCGGCGTTCTCGTTGTCGAAGGCATACCCGTATCAGCAGCCGGCAAGGTCGACTTGCAGGCGACGCAACGGCTTGTCGAGAACACCCGGCCGCTACTGTAG
>JBKEAX010000460.1:0-1523 GCA_047972825.1 Hyphomicrobiaceae bacterium
GCCAGAATATCGCGGCCGCGCGGCGTGCGTATCGGGCTGGCATAACCAGCACGGTTGACGACATCGGCAAACGCTTCAATCGTCTCCCAATCTGAACACTCGTATTGTGTCCCGGGCCAGGGGTTGAACGGGATCAGATTGATCTTTGCTGGAATTCCCTTCAACAGACGCACCAGCTCTTTTGCATCGTTCATGCTGTCGTTGACGCCCTTCAACATCACATACTCGAACGTGATGCGCCGTGCATTCGAAAGCCCCGGATAGGTACGGCACGCCTCCAGCAGTTCGGCAATCGGGAAGCGCTTATTGATCGGTACAAGAACGTCACGCAGATCATCACGGACGGCGTGCAATGAGATTGCCAGCATCGTTCCGGCTTCCGCGCCCCATCGTGCAATCTCCGGGACCACGCCAGAGGTTGATAGTGTAATGCGCCGCTTGGAAAGCGATAGCCCGTCCCCGTCCGATGCAACCTCCATCGCCGTCTTGACGTTGTCGAAATTGTAAAGAGGCTCGCCCATACCCATGAGTACGACGTTGGTGATCTTGCGTTCGGTCGTTGGTAGAAGGCGTCCATCTCCGGGCGGGCTTGCCCCTGGCCAATCACCAATACGGTCCCGCGCCAACAGGATCTGGCCGACGATCTCCTCCGCTTCGAGGTTACGCACCAGGCGTTGCGTGCCGGTATGACAGAATGTGCAGGTCAGGGTGCACCCAACTTGGCTTGAGATGCACAGCGTTCCACGATCTGCTTCTGGAATGTAAACACACTCGACTTCCGGCGCCCTCGCCTCGTGCCCACGCTTCGGCAGTCGCAATAACCACTTCCGCGTTCCGTCGACCGAAATCTGTTCGGTTACGATCTCCAGCCTGTCGAGCGTATAGCGGCTTTCAAGCTTCGTCCTTAGACCTTTCGATACGTCCGTCATCGCATCGAAACTCTTCACGCCACGCGCGTAGATCCAGCTCCACAGTTGGTTGACGCGCATGCGAAGCTGTCTGTCCGGCACTCCGGCTGAGGCCAGTGCTTCCTTGAGGCGTACGCGGTCCATTCCAGCAAGAGACAGCAATCGCTCCCCATCCGAGACACGTTTTGCGTCTTCGTTGCCGGTCGTATCTGTATCAAGAACGAGTACCATTAAAGGTAAGCCTTCGCACACATGCTGGAATGTCCATCTGCCTTCACCCGGCAGCCAGTCCCTTATCTAGACTGCTTCCTCCCTGGATGGAACCGCCCAGCCACAGCGCCCTCGCCGGACAGCCGGCGATTTCTTGGTGAACAGCAAGAATACACCAAAAAATGATAGACTGGGTGTCTCTGCGAAAAGACCTGCAAGGCAGCGAGGTGTGAAATCTGCATGATGAGTCTGGAAACAAGCGCGCCTGAGAAGTTAAACTTCGAACGGCGCGTCACGCGGGCAGGGTTGGTGTGGCGGCTGCCCGCAAACAAAAATGGCGCGCCCTCCGCATTTCGAACGGCATTTTGGCTGGCTATCGCCTGCGCGATCCTCCAGGCTTTGTTT
>JBKEAX010000539.1:0-2299 GCA_047972825.1 Hyphomicrobiaceae bacterium
GCCTGATCGCAATGACGGTCATGAGCGTGGCCATGATCCTGGCCGTGCGGCCAGTGTGGCCGGAGAGGTGGTTCGGCGGCCTCGACAAGATGTACCGCTTGCACAAGTGGCTTGGCATTGCCGCGCTCATCGTCGGCATTATGCACTGGCTTGCGAGCAAGGGGCCGAAATGGGCTGTCGGGTGGGGATTGATGCAACGTCCTCAACGTGGACCGCGGCCGCAAATTGAAGATCCCATCATGCAGTGGCTCGCCAGCCAACGCGGAACAGCAGAATTCATTGGCGAATGGGCATTCTACGCGGCCGTATTCCTGATCATCGTGGCATTGATAAAGCTGCTTCCCTACAAGCTCTTCTACCAAACACACCGGCTGTTTCCGTTCGCCTATCTGGCGCTCGTGTTTCACGCCGTCGTACTTACAAAATTCAGCTATTGGCTATCGCCCATAGGGGTGTTGCTGGCGCCATTGCTGATTGCCGGTACGTGGGCTTCGTTGGTCTCGATCTTTCAAGCGATCGGGCGCAGGAAGCAAGCGCACGGGGCGATACAGTCCATGCAGTACTATCCTGGTGTCAAAGCGCTGGAAGTGGTGGTTGATGTTCCCTCAGGCTGGAAGGGACACACGCCTGGACAGTTTGCTTTCGTTACGTCGAATGGATGGGAAGGCGCGCACCCATACACGATCGCTTCGGCATGGGATGAAAGCGTTCATCGCATCACTTTTGTCGTCAAGGCGCTTGGTGACCACACGAACCGGCTTCGCGACAAGCTTTTTGTTGGGCAAAACGTAAAGATTGAAGGCCCTTATGGCTGTTTTACGTTCGACGATGATCGCAAGGAGCAAATCTGGATTGGCGGTGGTATTGGCATTACGCCTTTCATCGCACGCATGAAGCAGTTGGCACGTGACGGCAGCCAACACCCGCAAACGATCAATCTGTTTCATCCAACCGCTGACCATGACGAACAGGCATTGAACAAACTCGCGACAGATGCCGAGGCGGCCGGCATCACTATGCACATCCTGGTTGATGCCCGCGACGGCTTGCTGGACGGCGAACATATCCGCAAGGTTGTCCCCAACTGGAGAGATACGAGTATCTGGTTTTGTGGCCCCGTAGGCCTGGGCGAGACTTTACGTCGTGATTTTCTGACACACGGATTGGATCTTGAATGCCGCTTTCATCAAGAGCTTTTTGAGATGAGATGACGTGAGGTGGATGTTGTTGAGCAGGTCCAGACCAGCATTCGCAGGTCTGGACCACCGTCTACACGGTTCACGACGGCACTCAATCCTTGTTCGCCTCCACGTAATCACCGGCTGAAGACACCTGCCGGGTCAATCCTCGTGACCTTAAGAATGGCTGACACTGCAGCGATGGCGCACATGCCGAGAGTGACGGCGAACAAGGCACCAGCCAACCCAGGCGTCATAACGATATTCAGCGTTGTATCCTGCGCCGACCAGATCACCAGTAACGACAGGATCATGCCTATGGTGTAGCCGATCAAACCGCTGATCAGGGCTTGCAGAAGTATGACCTGATGAATGTAGCCGCCTGACGCCCCCAGGGCGCGAAGCGTTGCGAACTCGTTCAAGTGATCCTTGGTGGATGAGTAAAGCGTTTGGGCGACGATCACCACGCCCACGATCAGACCGAGCAGTGCACCCGCTATCAGGGCTGCACCAGCGCCCGTCTGGAAGAGCCAATAATTCAGCGAGCGCTTACGGAACTCGCCACGCAGCAGCACCTCGGCGTCCGGCAGACGCTCTGCCAGTTCCTGGCGAACCTGTTCAACATTTGCGCCGGGAGAGACGCGCACCAGCGTGTAGGAGGATTCCCGTGCTGATGCGCCCAACAGGGCCAGCGCGTTCTCCCGCTTAGTGAAGACGTAGGGCAGGGTAGTAAAAGAACGGATACGCTTGTTAACAGCAGCAACACGGACCTTCGTACGGTTGATCTCAGCAACATCATCCAACTGTTTGATTCCCAGATCCTTGAAATAACTCTTGTCGACAGAACCTGTGAAGGGTGCTGTCAGGTCGTTCAACGAGCCTTCAATGATGTTCCAAGGGGCAACGCCAACATCAGTCCAGTCTTCACCGACGAGCAGAACCGTGGTGTTTCCTCAGGCTGGTTTGCGCCACTTGGAGAAACCAACGAGCATGTTCTCGACGCTCTCTACACCACCCACGGATAGAGCTGCGTATTTTTCCTGCCCTGCCATCATGGAGGTTTAGTAGAAGCTCTTAGTGCCAAGCGGAACACTCCAGATCTGTCCCTCGGTCTGATCGAT
>JBKEAX010000456.1:0-2070 GCA_047972825.1 Hyphomicrobiaceae bacterium
TTCGGGACTGCCGGTTTTCTCAGGCGTTTTCCGGAAAAACTGCGTTGACACTAGCTCTTCGCCTTCGTTTGTGTGCCACAATCCGCCACCCAGTCCGACCTGTCAACGCAGGGCTATGTCCGTTGTCGATTGCTTCAAGGCAGTTGATATGTTGAAGGATTGGAGGCTTCGGGTCAGCTTGAGTTGAGATTTAAGCTGCGGTTTTGAAGTGGGTCAATCGTCTTTGTTGGATTGCTTCGCGTTTGACCTTCTCCCTCGCGTTCAGGATCATCCTTCAGGCATAGATATATGGTCCGGGAATTTGATGGTGCATTTTCATACTGAGATGGAAGGATGCGCTATGGGCCAGTGTCCCCGTTCAATACCTGCGAGACAGAATTCGCATATTGAGGACTGGAGGAATTTGAGATCATCGCAGCCTGCCAGCCTTTGATTTTTGCATGTCGTTGTTGCAAACTGCGACGGCCTTTTGCGCACTATGCTCTAGGTTTCAAATTGTGCGAGGACGAGTTCCTTGGCCCGTGTCAGGCGCGGGCTGCGCATTGCGCTCTTGAGCCACAGCGCATAGTAGGGAGTCGTCGGGTTGCCATTTGGACCTGCAATCTCAACTATGGCTCCGGTTTCGAGAGCTGTGCCGATCAGGTATCGCGGCAAGATACTCCAGCCGAAGTTCTCTACGACAAGATTGCGCAGGCAGCGCAGGTCTGGTGCCACGACGCTTTGCTCCGCGTGGCCTACATTGATGTCATTGTGATCGAGCCACAGCCGAATGAGGTAGAGGCCAAGCTCATAGGCAACAAAGGGTCTCGATGTGAGTGCTTTTCCCAGGTTGCGCCCGGGCTTCAATTCAGCAGCCATTTCGCGGGGTGCAACCAGCACCAGTTCCTCAAGGCCAATCCGTTGGGCGGCAATGCGCTGATCATCGGGCTCTGCCACAGCGAAGGCGAAGTCGGCGTCTCCGGCGAGGAGTAACTTTATGGTTGCCTCGCCCTGGGAGGGATAGAGGCGTAGTGACAGATTGTTTTCTGTCAGGATGCGCAATTTAGGCACGACGAGATCCGACAGGATATCGGATGGCCCGCAAAGATGGAGCGTGCCGGCCAGTCTGCTGGAACGCGCACGCAACTCGGCGAGCGCATTCTCTGCCCGATCCAAACCGTCTGAAACTCTATGTGCGAGATCTTCTGCCACAACGGTGGGCGTCACGCCGCGGGCATGACGCTCAAAAAGTTTGCGTTCAAGCTGCGCTTCAAGGCTGGCGATATGTTGCGAGACAGCAGGCTGGGTCAGCCCAAGCTCCTCCGCCGCCCGGCTGATAGAGCGCTGGCGATAGACCTCGACAAAACTGCGCAAATGAACGACCGACATCAGAGATCATAATAATAATTATATCAGGTTATTCTAATTATAATTTTATTTCACCGCGAGCGCAACCTACCTTCCTCTCACCGGCACAGCGCCAGGCGCTCCGATGCCAATAAAAACCTGAGAGGAAAAGAAAATGTCGAAGCTCATCGCTATCACCTTTGAGGATCAGGCAACGGCCTTCGAGCTGAGAACGGATCTTGTCCATATGCAAGGTGAGTACCTTCTCGCACTTGATGATGCCGTTGTCGTCACGATGAACGAACGGGGCAAACCCAAGTTGCACCAGGCCATCAACCTGACCGCCGCCGGCGCTACGAATGGTGGTTTTTGGGGCCTGTTGATTGGCGCCATTTTCCTGAACCCGCTTCTGGGCACTGCAATTGGCGCGGGCACGGGTGCGCTTACCGGCGCGCTGACGGATTTGGGTATCGATGACAGGTTCATGAAGGATGTGGGCAAAAGCCTCGCGCCCAATCATGCGACGGTGTTCGTTCTGGTGCGCGACCTCACCGAGGACAAGGTTCTGGAGGGACTCCAGAAATACCGCGGCAAGGGCAAAGTGATGACCACTTCGCTATCGCGCAAAGATGAACAAGCGCTTCGCGATGTTCTTGAAGTCGCGTGAGGTCTGCTCACCAACTTGGGTTGGCGCTTGCCTCACTTCCAATTCCGTAACGTCATCAATAAACGCTCCATCCAAGA
>JBKEAX010000599.1:0-1863 GCA_047972825.1 Hyphomicrobiaceae bacterium
CGTTCAATCGCCTTGCGGGAGATTGCCTTGAGCGCCTCGACTGTGATGGTGAGCTTGACGTCCTCCATTTCAAACATGCGCTGGTACTGTTTCACGAGCGCATTCTTGGGCTCCGACAGAATCTGCACCAAAGCATCCTCGTCGAGGTCCTCAAGCGTGGCGATCACAGGCATACGCCCGATGAACTCAGGGATCAGGCCGAACTTCAACAAATCCTCTGGCTCAACGTCGCGTAACACAGCACCTGTGCGACGCTCGTCGGGAGCGCGGACCACGGCGCCAAAACCGATCGATGTGCCTTTGCCACGGCTCGAAATGATCTTTTCAAGACCGGCGAAGGCGCCACCGCAGATAAACAGAATGTTTGTTGTATCAACCTGCAGGAATTCCTGCTGCGGATGCTTGCGGCCACCTTGAGGAGGCACCGAAGCAATCGTGCCTTCCATGATCTTCAGCAGCGCCTGCTGCACGCCCTCACCCGATACATCGCGTGTGATTGACGGGTTGTCTGACTTGCGCGAGATCTTGTCGACCTCATCGATATAGACAATGCCACGCTGTGCACGCTCGACGTTGTAGTCTGCATTCTGCAAGAGCTTCAGAATGATGTTTTCAACGTCTTCGCCAACGTAACCAGCTTCGGTAAGCGTCGTCGCATCGGCCATCGTGAACGGCACATCAAGAATGCGCGCTAGCGTTTGTGCCAGCAGCGTCTTGCCGCAACCCGTCGGGCCGACAAGCAGAATGTTGGATTTTGCAAGCTCAACATCGTTGGATTTGGCTGCATGATTGAGGCGCTTGTAGTGGTTGTGAACCGCCACCGACAGCACGCGCTTGGCATGCACCTGGCCGATCACATAATTGTCGAGCACCTGACAGATTTCCTGCGGTGTCGGAACGCCATCGCGCGACTTTACCAGCGTGTTCTTGTTTTCTTCCCGGATGATGTCCATGCAAAGCTCGACGCATTCGTCGCAGATGAACACGGTTGGCCCCGCGATCAACTTACGTACTTCATGCTGGCTTTTGCCGCAGAACGAGCAATACAACGTGTTGTTTTCTTTGGGCATCTTCCGTCTCTCACCCGAGCGTTATGCGTTCAGCGTCCCCACGAAGCAACGCCACACTCGACAGTTGGCCCCAAACGAGGCCGCTCCTCTTGCTTCCGCTCATGCTTGTTTGCGGCGAGCAGCCACCGCAGGGGTACAAGAATCCATCTACCCTGATCTGAACACGCTAGCGTCTACCAGATCAAGAATGGATTAACGTCTTCCTTTGTCCCGAATGTGATTTTATCGCCAACGTGACCCGCCAGGGACAAGGACATTCCCTGCACGGAACAAAGCTGCTGCCGCACAGGAGGAGATAGGTAACCTGGAACGGAAAAGCAACATTTAATACCGGCGGCCGGCCAAAGCCTTGAGCTGCCAGCAGTTCGCACCACACGAGCCGGTCTCACTTCGTTCCAGAGGCCACCATCTGGCCATGACAAAGCATATAATCCGACGCCGGAGCGATGGTGGAAAAGCTGGCGAAATAGTCGCACCCACAACAAAGTAAAGAGCATCGCAGCCAACCCGACTGCACCCGCCACAAGATGGCATTCTTATCTGGCGGCGCAGCTGGGATTTTGGATCTGGCCCCTGGGTGCATGTTCAGCCGAAGTGTACGCGGTTCGGCGTGAAGAACATGCTCAAAATAAAAGAAAATAGATCGCGTTCTCGATTCCGTGAAAAGTGAATGCGATCTAAGACCCTCAGTCTTTTGACTTTTCGTCGGCGGTTTTGCTGCCCGGCGACAAGACCGCCTCATCACGCTTGGTCATGACGCGGTCGATGAGGCCGAAATCCTTGGCCTGTTCCG
>JBKEAX010000631.1:0-1998 GCA_047972825.1 Hyphomicrobiaceae bacterium
GCTCCAGGGCTACGCTCAGGTTGCGGGCAATGAGCAGGTGGCGGTCGTGCACCTCGTCGAATTCATCCTGCAATGCTCTGGATTGCGGCCACGCCCAGAACAGCACAAGTGGAACGGCCACTAGCGCAACGAGCATCGCAACAAGATAACTCCTTAACGTTCCCATTCCCGATTCCCTCATGCCCCGGGATCCAATGGCTTTGCCAACCTTGAGGCCGCAGCCCGCAGCGGGCTTTCTAGGGAACGTTACCGGCAAGCAATGAAGGTTACTTTTGCCGGTGCGATCGAAACTGAATTAAATTTTATTGAAATTGATCGCAGATCCAATTCACCTCGCAAGGCGCCAGTCGGGCGCGGCGCAGTCAGCGCAGCAACGCGCCCCAGCACCACTTGACCACGGGGCACCATTGAGGCACTGCCATGCTGGCACACCGGGGCGGTAGGGGAACGAGCAATGATCATTGCCATTGATGGACCAGCGGCTTCGGGCAAAGGAACCCTCGCCAGGCGAATTGCCGCCCATTTTGGCTATCAGTGCCTCGATACTGGCCTGCTCTATCGGGCCGTTGCGCGCGACCTGCGCGCCGCAAAACAGCCGCTCGACAACGTGGAAGCGGCGGAATGGGCCGCCAGGTCTTTGGACCCGTCCAGCCTGGATGACGCCGGGCTGCGCCATCCGGGCGTCGGCGAGGCAGCCTCCGTAGTGGCAAAAATTCCGCAAGTGCGCGCTGCCCTATTGGATTTCCAACGGGATTTCGCAGCCCAGGAACCAGGGGCCGTTCTCGATGGGCGCGATATCGGCACGGTCGTTTGCCCCAATGCCGATGTGAAACTCTTTATTAACGCTGATGTAGAAGTGCGTGCGCGGCGCCGCTTTGAAGAGCTGAAGGCCAGAGGTGAGCCGGTCACCTATGAGCGGGTGCTTGAGACGATCAAGGCCCGCGATGCGCGCGACTCCGGCCGTGCCAACGCTCCGATGTCGATTGCAGCCGATGCCCTGTTGCTCGACACGACCAAGCTTAGCGTCGACGATGCGTTCGCCGAAGCGCTGGCGCTGATCGGGACGCGGATGTAGTGGCGGATCGGCAAGCCCGTATTTCACCGTGAAACATGATTTGCTTTTATTGTGCGTGTTGTGAACAATTTCTTCGCATCGACAGCATGCGTCTCACCACTCCGCTCGTGTAACGTCGCGCTCGGCTTTCTTTTTCCTCCCCCACATTGGATGCCCCAATGCCAAGTTGGACCAACCTCATGTCCTCGGCACCTGCCGAAGATCAGCGCTTCGATTGGCGTCAAGCAACACTTCCGATCTTTGTCACTGTCATTCTGGTCTGTGGCTTCTGGTTCTACCATGTGCAGTGGATTGCGGATGGTGGCTTTAATCAGTGGGATGAGTTCTTTACGCTGGACCGTGCTTCCTCCTTTGCCCGCATGGAGGATTGGTGGACCGTTTATTCCCAAAATAAGCCCACATTTGTGAAACCGCCGCTTCAATACTGGATGTCAGCTCTGCTGATGGAGGCGGGGGCGGATCTGGAACTAGCCATGCGGCTGCCATCCATGCTGTTTGCCTTGGGCTGCTTAATTGCGACGGCATGGCTAGCTGCGGTGGTGGCACCGCATTTGCCCTGGGCGATGCCTGCATCCGTATTGTTACTCGCCAGCTCAACACAGTTTTGGAAATATTCCACCTCAGCAATGCTGGATATCGGCGCTGCTTTGTTTGGGCTGTTGGCAGTACTTTTTGCGTTGCTCGCCGTGCAGCGACGGCCTGTGTGGTGGTATGCGGCAGCTGCAGCCGTCGTGCTGGGAGCGCTTCAGAAAGCACCGATCGGTCTGGCCTTAATTGCCATTTTTGTTGGATTATTGGCAGCGACTCATCGCTTGCATGGTCTGAGTGCGCATGGGCTTTGGCATACGCCGCAATTTCGCCGGTCAGTCTATATCGCAGTTGGTGGCTCAATCGCCTGGCCGGTGTTCCAGGCTCTCCTACAC
>JBKEAX010000015.1:0-6974 GCA_047972825.1 Hyphomicrobiaceae bacterium
GAGCGATCCCGCTGCATCTTCCTGTCATGACGGCCCTTCTGAAAAGCAATTGTTGAAGCGCACAAGTCCTGCCACGAATTCCTGCGCACGTCACGCCACAACACATGCGCCACTCAGGCACGCGGGCATAAACGGTTGCAGGAATATGAGTAATTGTAACAAAAACCGAGCAAAGCAATTTGCCGACGTGCGACAATACCTTGGCTCGGTTTGGTTGCAGCTCAGGGTGCGGGCCCTACAGCGCTTCAGACCCAGCTGGAACGCACAAGGGTCCGGACCCTACCCCCGTACAAGCCACACAACTATTGCACCGGCCACGACAGCGGCCCATCCCGCCTGCTTCAAGGCGTCATCAGGAGCTGATGCAGCGATGGCCAGCAGGCGCCTGCCCTGATCTGGCGCGAGCGCCCAGATCAGCCCCTCGATCACCAGCACCAGTCCAACCGCAACGATGATATCGCTCATTATCGTTGCGTTTAGGGAGCGGGCGAAGTGGTGGACCCTGTGATGGCGGTCCCGGAAGCCCTCCTGCCGGCACCGGTTGGCGTTCCCGGCACGTTCCCGCTGGCGTCATTAAAATACCGGAAGAACTCAGAGTTGGGTGAAATGACCATGCGGGTATCGCCAGATTTCAGACCCTGTTCGTAGGCCTGCATTGAACGATAGAACGCGAAAAAGTCAGGGTCCTTGCCATAGGCCTGAGCAAAAATCTTGTTGCGTTCAGCGTCACCTTCACCACGGATCTGTTCGGCGTCCCGGTTCGCGTTGGCGCGGATGACAGCCACCTTGCGATCAGCATCGGCTTTGATGCGACGCAGCTGCTCTTCACCTTGCGCCCGGAAGCGTGCAGCTTCCTGTTGCCGCTCGGTCTTCATTCGTTCAAACACTGAGTTGCCGATCTTGGTCGGCAGGTCAGCACGCATGATGCGAACGTCTACAATTTCCACACCGTAATCCGTAGCCACGTTATTCACACGCCGCTGAATGTCATTCATCAACTTGGAACGGTCGTCCCTGACAACGGCCTCGATCGTTGATGAACCAAGCACCAGTCGTAGCGAGGAATCCAGGACCACGCCCAACTGCTGGCGCGCATTCTCCTCATTATTGAGCCGCTGGTAGAATTTAAGCGGATCAGAAATCCTGTAACGGGCAAAGCTGTCGACGACGAGCTGCTTCTTGTCAGCCACGGTCACGGTCTGCGCCGTGGTATCGATGTCGAGGATGCGCTTGTCGAAGAAGACAACCTGCTGCACGACAGGCAACTTCCACTTCAGGCCTGGATCCGTCTCGGTTCGCACCAGCTTGCCGAACTGCAGGACGAGCGCCTGCTGGTTCTGATTGACGATAAAGGCGGAAAGATAAAGCGCACCGAGGGCAGCTGCGATGAGCACCAGAAGGGTTGCGAGTGATGTTCGCATGATCAGCGGGCCTCCGACGACTTCTTGCCAAGTTCATTAAGCGGCAGATACGGCACTACGCCGCCGCCGCCATTACCGGACTGATCAAGAATGATCTTGTCAGTGCCGTGCAACACGCGCTCCATTGTCTCCAGGAACATGCGCTTGCGCGTGACGTCCGGTGCTTTTTTGTATTCCTCATAGACTTTATCGAAGCGCGCAGCCTGGCCCTTGGCCTCGGCTACCGTCTGTTCCTGGTAGCCTTTGGCGATCTGCAATATGCGCTCTGCCTCACCGCGAGCTTCCGGCTCGATCTTGTTTGCATAGGCCTGCGCTTCGTTGACCGCACGCTGGCGATCCTGAAGCGCGGCAATGACGTCTTCGAACGCGGCGCGTACGGCCGTCGGCGGCAACGCCTGCTGGATCTTCACTTCCAGAATCTGCACGCCTGCCTTGTAGTTATTGAGAACCTTCTGGATGAGCTCCTTCACCGCAATTTCGATCGGTTCACGGCCAGGAGCCAGAACGTCTGAAACCTTGCTTCGGCCAATCACCTCACGCATGGAGCTTTCGGAGACCATTTTCACCGTTTTGGCGGGATCTTTCAGTTTGAACAAATAGTTTTCCGCGTTGTCGATGACCCACAGGACGACAAAATCGATGTCGACGATGTTTTCATCGCCCGTCAACATCAGGCTTTCTTCCTGCACATCGCGGCTTGAGACGTTGTCGCCTCGTCCAAACGATCTGAAACCAACCTCAACCTTCTTCTGCGTCAGAACGTCCAGCATCCTCACGGTCTCTATCGGCGCGGGATAGCGCAGGTGAATGCCCGGCCCCTCCTCACGGTCGGCTTTTCCCAGCAACAGAACCACACCTTTTTCAGATGGTCCGACCTGGAACGTGAGGGCATAGAACGCCAACAAAGCCAGTCCGCCCAATATGAATAGCCCCATCAGCGGGCCTGGAATGCCCAAGCCACCGCCACGGCCACCGCCGCCACCACGCATAACCTGCTTCACGCGGTCCTGGCCCCGTTTAAGCATTTCTTCCAGATCCGGCTGCTGGCCGCCATCACCGCCACCACCCTGATTTTGCCCCCAGGGGCCTTGCCCCCAAGGGCCACCACCGCCGCCGCTTCCGCCGCTCCCGCCGCTTTTCCAGCCGCCGCCGCCACCGCCGTTTTGATTGTTCCAGGGCATCGTTGTTAAATCTCTCGCGTTGTAAGCCCGGAAACAGACCGGGCGGGAAAGGGATTTGCGGGATAGATCGGACGCTCAAACACCGAAAAACGACCGCATTCAGGCCGCCCGCGTCCCATGAGAATGGTTGGCACGCTTATAGGGCAGGGTCTGGGGCCATGCAAACCTCCCCCGCTAGATTGGTAACGCCGTGGATGTGTTCAAGATCTGGAGGCACTCAATGGGAAATTCGTAAACAAAAAGGCCATGACTTCGGCATCCGGTTCTGGGACCCAAAAAGTGCGTCAAATCGGTACAATCATGTGTCCAGCCATGTGTACAGCGGCCCCACCCACCAAGCTATCAGCTTCAGGCCCGTGGAATGCGACGTGACGACCTACCAACCTGTCTATTCGCCTGCCTGACGGTCCAACACGATCAATACGGCTGAGTATTCGTCCTTGGGCCCGCGCGCAATGTCCTCGCGCGAGACCTCTCGCCACTCTTCTTTGGCGAAATCCGGGAAACAGGTGTCACCTTTTGGCTCCGCCGCAACCTCGGTCCAGTAGAGCCGGTCTGCAAACGGCAGAGCCGCCTTGTATATCTCAGCCCCGCCAATCACCGCGATTTCATTTGCGCCACGCTCTGCCGCGGCTGTGCGTGCATGGGTAAGCGCGTCATCAAATGAATGCACCACATTAGCACCCGGCGCCTGGAAACTGCGATCGCGGGTAACGACAATGTTGTCCCGCCCATCGAGTGGTTTCTTCTTGAGAGAGGCCCAGGTTCGCCGCCCCATGATGATCGGCTTGCCTATGGTCAGGCGCCGAAACAGCTTCAGGTCACTCGACAACCTCCAAGGCAGATCGCCATCGCGACCGATCACGCCGTTTCTGGCCACGGCGACAACCAAAGCGACCTTCATAAAAAAGCTCCGAATTATAGCGGTGAGCCAGTATTTCCGGCCGCAGGCTCATCGCAGCTTTTTGCGGGCAGCAGCTGGACCGTGTTTTTCTCGGGATAGCTGTAGACGACAGAACCGTTGCTCAGCCTTTGCCCTTCGCTTGAGATCATCGCTGAGGCCGCAAGATAGCAACGCTTTGAGCAGTTCGCGACAATGATTTCCGGGCTGCGGTCAACCGTGATCGAACCTGGTGTCACAACGCTGGTACGCCCAACGGTTGCGGAGGTGAGGATACACGTCGCACCAGCAACGCCCGGTGTGTCAATGAAAACATCCTGGACATCTGACGAACGTTGCTTCTGGTCCACCGGCGCGGTCTGGCAACCCGATATCAGCAGTAATGCACATAAGCACAAAAACAACAAAAGGGCGCCGGCGCCAGGAAACCAGTTCCGCACCGACTGAAAGGCATTCGTCATTAATGGTTCCCGCTTTGTGGGGGCTTGATTGCAAGCTGAACCGGTTATCGTGGCAATGCGGCGAATTCGTCGCACAGCTGCGTCGCGCAATTCCTATGTCACACAGCCACCGGCGCCTTGATATGGGGATGAGCATCATATCCCGTGATCCCGAAATCCTCGAACTGAAAATCGAAGATCGACGGCACGTCAGGGTTCACTTGCAACTGAGGCAACGCGCGCGGCTCGCGCTTGAGTTGCTCATCGGCCTGTTCCAGATGATTGAGATAAAGATGCGCATCACCAAAGGTATGCACGAAGTGGCCCACCTTCAGCCCCGTCACCTGCGCCATCATGTGCGTCAGCAGGGCGTAGGATGCAATGTTGAAGGGCACCCCCAGGAAGATATCGGCCGAGCGCTGGTAGAGTTGACACGATAGCTTGCCGTCGGCGACGTAGAACTGAAACAGGCAGTGACAGGGAGCCAGCGCCATTTTCGGCAGGTCGGCTGGGTTCCAAGCCGAGACGATGATCCTGCGGCTGTCAGGATCGCGCTTGATGAGGCCAACCGCTTGTGAAATCTGGTCGATGGTGCGGCCGTCCGGCGCCGACCAGGACCGCCATTGCTTGCCATAGACAGGACCAAGGTTGCCATCAGCGCCAGCCCAATCGTCCCAGATCGAAACCCCGTTGTCTTTGAGATAGCCGATGTTGGTATCGCCAGCGAGAAACCAGATGAGTTCGTGCACAATCGACCTGATGTGCAATTTCTTGGTCGTCAGCAGCGGGAAGCCCTGCTCAAGATCAAACCGCATCTGGTAGCCGAACACAGAGCGCGTGCCCGTGCCAGTGCGGTCGTGCTTTTCGCTACCATGGTCGCGAACGTGGCGAAGTAGATCGAGATATTGCTTCATACCGGGCTCTTATCGTGAATGCGCGTGGTTTTTTGTGCATTTGGCGTTTCATGCTGGGCCGCTTTGGCCCGGTACTTCAATGATGGCAACTTAAGATGATTCTGCGCCAAACAGCTCAAGCAGCTGCAAATGCCGAGATATCCACAACCATCAAAAGCACCACGACCGCCAGATTGTAAGCTGCATGACAGAACATGGGCACGCGCAAGCTACCGGTCCGAACCAGCAGCCAGGAAAAATACAGGCCTACGGCAAATACCTCAATCAGCCCGAGGATCGAGTATCCCACGTGCAAGGCAGCCCATCCGGCCGAGGAGGCCACCGCCGCGCCTGGCAGGCCAATACGGGTCTGTGCAAGTGCTGGGAACAAGAAACCACGAAACAGGAGTTCTTCCATCACCGGTGCGCCCAGTGCGATGACCAGCACTGCGAGCCACCAGGCATCGGAGCGAATGAAACCTGTAAAAAATCCAAGATCAGCCAAAACCTGTTGCGGCCAGACCCACCAAGCCATGGCCGAAAAAAGAGCGAAGGCTATGATCATGGCGAGGAAAGCGATCAGATAAGTGCTTTTTCCCTGCGCTGGAGCACGAAGCGCCAAAAGTGCAAATCGCGAACCACCAAGCCGCCCCGCCGCCATCCAGGTCAGGCAGATTACAGTGAGCTGGCTTGCCGCCATGGCAATAAGAAAAACCCAGGAATGCTGCTTGATACCAACCTTGACCAGCCCTTGGGAAACAAACTGGGCTGACAACATGGCAATCGCCAACACCAGAAGCGTAAAACCTGTAGCCTGCCACCACAGCCAAGGCGTCTGGGTCCGATAGGTGCTGCCGGCAAAGTTTGTCTGACGTAGGTCAAATTCCAATTTTGCCCCTCCGAACGCTGCCCCGCTAGCAGCGCTTTGTCATAGATCGTCAGGCTGGCACCAGGGTCCGCCCTAGGATCCGGACCCTAGGCTCCGGGCCCTATAGCCTAAACCGCTCAACAAGGATTGACAGGACGAACCCTTGCAGGTCCACCTGAAGCAGGGCGGCCGCACG
The DNA here is from genome assembly GCA_047972825.1 of Hyphomicrobiaceae bacterium. Classification (GTDB taxonomy): domain Bacteria; phylum Pseudomonadota; class Alphaproteobacteria; order Rhizobiales; family Hyphomicrobiaceae; genus JAEUMD01. The sequence continues at coordinate 5,901 of JBKEAX010000015.1, forward strand.
GATTTAAACCCATTTTAGGAAGCGCTGTGCTCGAATGTCGCCTGTTCGTCCAGTCTGGTCGGCATGACCCACCGCTGCCCGTTTTAATTGGAAAGCACACCGGATGGCGCTGAAAAAGACCCTTCACAATCTCTATCATGGGCATGAACCAAGCGCTCGCGCCTTCCGTTTCGGCATTCTCGTATTCGACCTGGCCTCTATTTTTTTCTTCATCGGCACCTCGCTCATCGACCACCAGAAGCAGTGGATCTACATGGTCGATGCTGCCATTGCAGTTATCATTATTTTTGATCTGGGTGCACGGTTCTGGATCGCGCCCAATCGCGGGAGGATGCTGCGGCAGCTGACAACATGGGCGGATGTGATCGTCATCATAACGCTGCTGCTGCCAACCGTGGTCGAGAGCTTCTTATTCCTGCGTGTCTTGCGCGCGCTACGCCTGTTGCGCTCCTATCGCGTCCTGGCGGACCTGCGGACGGAATTCGGGTTCTTCCGCCGGAATGAAGACATTATTCAGAGCGTTGTGAACCTGCTGGTCTTTGTCTTCATAATGACGGCACTGGTCTATGTTTTCCAGGTTCACACCAACCCGAAAATCACGAATTATATCGATGCCCTTTACTTCACTGTAACCGCCTTAACAACGACCGGCTTTGGCGATATCACCCTGGAAGGCAACAGCGGGAAGCTGCTGTCAATCATCATTCTTGTGATTGGCGTCGCCCTTTTTCTGCGGCTCGTTCAGACGATTTTTCGGCCTCCACATGTCAATTACGAATGTCCAGATTGCGGATTGAAACGCCACGATACCGATGCCGTACACTGCAAGCACTGTGGCAGAATCCTTCATATCACCACGGAAGGTGAAGGCGACTGAGTAGGGTCCGGACTCAATAACAATAGGTCCAAGACAGCCTGGGTTTGTTTGCCTGGCAGGCGCGCGAGTGCCGGACATCTGGTTGATTTCCAAGTGAGCACAACGCACCAGGCGAGCAAATCCGGGCTGCCCGGAGGGTCGCCAGCCGAGACGAAATATGCTGCGCGTTCTTCGCTTGAATATGCCCTGCATGTCCG
>JBKEAX010000084.1:0-3132 GCA_047972825.1 Hyphomicrobiaceae bacterium
CTGTGCCGTTATCTGGTTGGTGAAAAAGGCATCGAGGTTCTCAATGTCGATAAGCTGACCTATGCCGCAAACCTTCATTCTCTAGACTCTATAGCGGACAAGCCGAACTACCGCTTCGTGCAGGCGGACGTCTGCGATCGCGAGGCGATGAACGTAGCATTCCTGCAGTTCCAGCCGAATGCGGTCATTCACCTTGCGGCCGAAAGCCATGTGGATCGCTCCATCACGGGGGCGGGCGAGTTCATTCAAACAAATGTGGTTGGTACTTTCACGCTGCTAGAGGCGGCGCGGGGTTACTGGTCTGGGCTTGCAGGGACAGAGCGCGCTGCATTTCGCTTTCTGCACGTTTCAACGGATGAGGTTTACGGGTCGCTTGGGCCGGAGGGATTGTTTGAGGAGAAGACGGCGTATGATCCCAGTTCACCTTACTCGGCCAGCAAGGCGGCGTCCGATCATCTGGTGATTGCGTGGCATCGGACGTATGGATTCCCAGGGCTGATCTCGAATTGTTCGAACAACTACGGCCCCTACCAATTCCCAGAAAAGCTCATCCCCCTCATGATTTTAAACGCCATGAACGGCCAATCACTGCCGGTCTATGGGGATGGTTCGAACATCCGCGACTGGCTTTATGTCGACGATCATGCGCGGGCACTCCTGACAGTGCTTCAACGCGGGCGTCTTGGCGAGAAATACAATGTCGGTGGGAGAAATGAGCGCTCCAATCTCGATGTCGTTTCGAGGATTTGTGCGATTGTAGATCAGCGATTGCCGGATGAGCAGCCGCGAAAGTCACTCATTCAGTTCGTCGATGACCGGCCAGGACACGACCACCGCTATGCCATTGACGCCACCAAACTGGAAACGGAACTTGGCTGGAAGGCGCAAGAGAATTTTGAAAGTGGCATCGAGAAAACGATAGATTGGTTTTTGACAAACCGTTCCTGGTGGGAGCCGTTGCGAAAGTCTGTCTATGCAGGTGAACGGCTTGGTTTGATGAATTCAGCCAGTGCGCATGATGCGTCGTGAACGCGGAGGAGCGCCGTGAGGATACTGGTTACAGGTGCGCAGGGACAGGTCGGGTTGTCGCTTGTCGAGACGGCAGCGGCACGTGGCGTCGAGCTGTTGGCAGTAGGTCGCGCGGACCTGGATATCACTAGAAAATCCTCCGTTGATGCTGGGATGCTGGCGCACAAGCCGGACGTGGTTGTCAATGCGGCAGCGTACACGGCTGTCGACAAAGCGGAAAGCGAACCTGATAAGGCGCATCTGGTAAATGCAACAGGGGCGGGGAATGTTGCTGAAGCCTGTCGTGCCGCGGGTGTGCCTATAATTCACATTTCAACCGACTTTATCTTCGATGGCATGAAGGCCGCGCCATACAGCGAGTCCGAGGCGCCGTTGCCGTTGAGTGTCTACGGTTGCACCAAGCTGGCGGGAGAGAAGGCTGTTGCTGCGGGATGTCCGTCGCATCTTATTCTGCGCACCGCATGGGTTCACAGCCCGTTCGGGCATAACTTCGTCAAGACGATGCTGCGGCTTGCCAAGATTCGCGATGAAATTGGTGTGGTCGACGATCAGGTCGGCTCTCCGACGTTTGCACCGCATCTGGCTGAAGCCATCCTATCGGTGGCTAAACGTGTTTCGAGTGATAACACTCAGCGGATGCCGTGGGGCGTTTATCATGTTGCCGGTGGTGGTGAGACGAGTTGGTGCGGACTGGCACGCGCGGTGTTCGATCACTCAAAAGCGCGCGGGGGTCCTTATTCGTGCGTCAAGGCTATCGCTACAGCCGACTATCCAACGCCAGCCCGACGGCCAGCCAATTCGCGATTGGCATGTGACAAGTTCGAGCGGGTGTCTGGCATTGTTCTGCCGCACTGGACGAGTGGCGTTGAGGATTGCGTTGCGCGGCTTCTTCAGGGCGAAAAAGAAACTGCTAACGCAATGGAGGGGGAATGATGAAGGGCATCATCCTTGCGGGAGGGAGCGGAACGCGGCTTTATCCCATGACTCAGGCGGCGTCGAAACAGATGCTGCCGGTCTACGACAAACCTTTGATCTACTATCCGCTGTCCGTCCTGATGCTGGGCGGGCTTCGCGATATTCTCGTCATATCGACGCCACGCGACTTGCCAGGGTTTCAAGACCTGTTGGGTGATGGCTCGCAATGGGGACTCAATTTTTCTTATGCGGAACAACCACGCCCAGAGGGTTTGGCGCAGGCTTTCATCATAGGCGAGAGATTCATTGGTAACGATGCCTGTACGATGGTTCTCGGTGACAACCTGTTTTATGGGCATGGGTTGCAGGATCTCGTAACTGCGGCTTATGGAAATGTAGATGGCGGCCGGGTTTTTGCCCATCATGTGCGGGACCCAAATCGCTATGGTGTGGTGGAGTTCGACCGCAACGGCGTGGCTCTTTCGATTGAAGAAAAGCCGGCGTGTCCGAAGTCGAACTGGGCTGTAATCGGGCTTTATGTCTATGACAATCAGGTTGTGGAGATTTCCAAATCCTTGAAACCCTCTGCGCGCGGGGAGCTGGAGATTACTGCGGTCAACAATGCCTATCTGGGAATGGGAAAACTCAACGTTCAACAGATGGGCAGAGGTTTTGCCTGGTTCGATACTGGCACGCCTGACAGCTTATTGGATGCCGCCAACTATGTCGCGACGATCGAAAAGCGACAGGGGATCAAGATTGCAAGTCCCGAGGAGATAGCGGTTCGCAAAGGTTTCATAACGCCGGGCGAACTTGAGCGGCTGATCGCAGAGCGCTACGCCAAGAATGATTATGGCATCTATCTGCGGTCGGTGCTGGCGGAGCTTTGATGCCAGACAGGGGCCAGGGTCCGTCACTCAAAAACATAACTCATGCCCCGCCAATGATTATGCCTGCTGCCAATACGAGGGCGCCGCCCAGAACAACCTGGAACGTGGCACGCAAGAAGGGTGTTTCCATATAACGGTTCTGGATCCACACGATCGCCCATAGCTCAACGAAGACGACGATCAAGGCGATGATCGTTGCCGTCCAGAACTCGGGGATGAGGTAAGGCAAGGCATGCCCAAGCCCGCCAATCGTCGTCATAACGCCTGAGGCGATGCCGCGCTTGACTGGAGAGCCGCG
>JBKEAX010000096.1:0-7313 GCA_047972825.1 Hyphomicrobiaceae bacterium
GCGGGTCGGCGATTTCATCGTTGTTCTTGCCTAGAGCATGTTCAGCCGAAGTGTACGCGGTTCGGCGTGAAGAACATGCTCAAAATAAAAGAAAATAGATCGCGTTCGCGATTCCGTGAAAAGTGAACGCGATCTAGCCCCACGCCCCATATGCGATCTTGTGGTGAGGCTTCGACGAGCACCTTGTTGCCGGTTTCCAGCAGGTAGGTTTTGAGTGGTTCGTTCTGGCCGAACTTGCCGGTTGAGCCTGCCACAACAATGTCGAAGCGGTGCTGTTCCCAAACATTGTTGTCGAAGTTCCTGACGGTGCGCCCAAGCGCCTTGGCAGCACCGGGTGAAGTGGCGGCGATGATCTTGTCTCGCGCCTCATCATCACCAAACAGGCGGGCTTTCTCCGCCATCATGTAGTGCTCCGCGCTGGCGTAGGTCGCACCTTCAAGTGTGAAGGTTGCCGGTTGCCACCACTGGCTAAGCACGAACGTACCGATGCGGTCAGTTGCACCAGTATGGCCCCAGAAGAAGACGTATTTGAATGTGATGCCGCGTTCGATCTGTTCGATCAAAGCCGAATGATTAAAAATATCGGCGGGCGGCTTTGATTTCTTGCTCATGGGCTTGAAATCCAGAAGTGGGAATATTGGAATTCATTTGTCGATAACGAAAGAGCCCGGCCAAATCTTGGCCGAGCCCTTTGTCACAACGGGAAGTGGGTGCGCGGTGGCGCGTATGGTTTTATTACGCCCGGCGCCAAGTGTCGGAGATCAGGCCGCACCCATTGCTTTCTTGAGGTTCTCATCGACTTTGTCGAGGAAACCGGTGGTCGATAGCCACTTCTGGTCGGCGCCGACAAGCAACGCGAGGTCCTTGGTCATTTGGCCAGATTCCACGGTATCGATGCACACCTTTTCAAGCGTGTCAGCGAACTTCTTGAGTTCGTCATTGCCGTCGAGCTTTGCACGATGGGCAAGACCACGGGTCCAGGCGAAGATGGACGCGATCGAATTGGTTGACGTCTCTTCGCCCTTCTGATGCTGACGGTAGTGCCGTGTTACCGTGCCGTGGGCGGCCTCCGCTTCCACTGTTTTGCCGTCGGGCGTCATCAGCACGGATGTCATGAGACCGAGCGAACCAAAGCCTTGGGCAACCGTATCGGACTGGACGTCGCCATCGTAGTTCTTGCATGCCCATACATAGCCGCCAGACCACTTCAACGCAGAGGCCACCATGTCGTCGATCAGCCGGTGTTCGTAGGTGATCTTGCGCTTTTCGAACTCGGCCTTGAATTCTTTTTCGTAGATCTCCTGGAAGATGTCTTTGAAGCGGCCGTCGTAGACCTTCATGATCGTATTCTTGGTCGACAGGTAAACGGGATAGCCGCGCTGCAGGCCATAATTCAAAGACGCACGAGCGAAATCGCGGATCGAGTCATCGAGATTGTACATGGCCATGGCAACGCCAGAGCCGGGTGACTTGTAGACTTCCTTCTCGATGACCTGGCCGTCCTCGCCGACGAATTTCATCGTCAGCGTGCCTTTGCCGGGGAACTTGAAGTCGGTGGCACGGTATTGATCGCCAAAGGCGTGGCGGCCGACGATGATCGGTTGTGTCCAGCCCGGAACCAGGCGTGGTACGTTCTTGCAGATGATGGGCTCGCGGAAGATAACGCCGCCCAGGATGTTGCGGATCGTGCCGTTGGGGCTCTTCCACATGTCCTTGAGGCCGAATTCCTCAACGCGCGCCTCGTCGGGTGTAATTGTCGCGCATTTCACTGCCACGCCGTGCTTTTTGGTGGCATTCGCCGCGTCGATCGTGATCTGATCGTTGGTCTTGTCCCGGCTCTCGATTCCCAGGTCATAATATTCAAGATTGATGTCAAGATAGGGGTGGATCAGCTTATCCTTAATGAACTGCCAGATAATGCGGGTCATCTCGTCACCGTCCATTTCAACGACGGTACCTTCCACCTTGATCTTTTTCATACGTATCAACCTCGGTTTGCCAGTGCGAATTCTATTGGGGGGCAGGGGCGGTTGAGCCTTGAGATTCTGCCTATCAAAGTTCAATTCCGCGGCACCATATCGGGGTTGCCGCATTGCAACAAGTCATCGGAAGGGATGAGGCACGGGTAGCGCAGATTTGCTTCAAACTTCGTGCGCGGGCTGCAAATGCCTGAGAACTTGCCCGCGGCAGGCCGGCATGGTCTTTTGCCAGCTTCTCAACTGGTCTTGGAGCATATGCCGACGTGCGTTGCATAGTTGAAATCGATAAGCAGGCGGGGCCATCCGCCGTTCCGGTGCCCATGGTGCGGCTGAATGATGTTGGCGCGCCTGTTGCCGGGGAACAAAGCCTGGCCAACCTTGTTCATCGTGCACATGAGGATGGCATTGAAAGTGTGCTGGGGGAGGGAACTCCGGCGAGATTGACGCGCGATGATCTCGAACACTTCTTGATCTACTGCGCTGAGCGGCGCTGCGAAACCGACGATGCTGCTTGTCCGGGATGCCGGCTTGGAGCGCAACGAGCGGGCATCTCAACGTTTGATGACTATTGCGCTTTGCGCAGCCAGATCGGATCGAAGTCATCAAATCTGCGGATTACGGGCGGTTCCGGACCTGTTGAGGAGGTTGCTTCGCTCGACCACCTGGGGCGGACCTATATGGGAGAGGAATACTGGTTCTGGGCACGGCGGGTCTTACGCAAAGTTCGCTACGGTTTGCGCACCACTGAGACCTTGCTCGATACGGTGTTTGCTCAACAGCAGGGGCCAGCGGTCATTTTGATGGAGCCGCAGATTGCGGAGAACATTGGCATGGTTGCGCGGGCCATGGCGAATTTTGGATTGGATGAAATGCGGGTTATCAACCCGCGCGACGGCTGGCCATCGGAGAAGGCTCGCGCGGTTGCTTCGGGCGCTGCTGCAATCGTTAATGGTGCCAGCCTGCATGACACCCTTTCATCGGCGATTGCTGACCTTAACTTTGTGGTTGCAACCACGGCGCGGCAGCGCGATTTGAGAAAGCCCATTCTGACCCCGGAAGAAGCTGCTGCTGAAATGCGGCGGCGCACCGATGAGGGCCAGCGTTGTGCCATGTTGTTTGGGAGAGAGCGTAACGGCTTGGAAACTCACGAGGTGGCGGATTGCGACGCTGTGGTGATGATTCCGGTAAATGCCAAGTTTGCATCCCTTAATCTGGCCCAGGCTGTGCTGTTACAAGGTTACGCTTGGCTGCGATCGGGCGAGGGAGCAACTCTTGGCCGTAAAACAGTAAATGATCGCCGTATTTCGTCGGGCCTGCATCTGGGCCATGACGTGCCTGCAAAACACGCTGATGTAGAGCGGTTTTTCGAGCATCTCGAACGTGAGCTGGGCGACCGGGATTTTTTTACACCGCCCGAACGTCGCCATGTAACGGTGCGAAATTTGCGCTCAATGTTCCTGCGGGCCGGATTGACAGCGCAGGAGGTCCGGACCCTGCGTGGTATTGTTGCAACTCTTGCGCGTGGGACCAACAACTCGTCCTAGTCGTTCACATGGACCGCCATATTCGCGACACCTTTTCAGCAGAGCGATGCGGTCCGATGGTGTGTGGCGGATCGTGCCTGTGGAAGAGCGGCGCCTTGGTCCTATCCTCGTGTCTGGAATTCGTTAAACAGACCCAGGCGGGGCGGACCGGGGGATGCCGGAGCCGATCCGAATAGGGAATACGGAGAAGCGGAACATGTCGAATATGGGGGTAAAGGCGGCTGGTTCTGGGGTTATGCTGGCGATGATGGCTGCTATGGTCTTCATGCCGGTTACGTCCAGTTATGCCGAAACCAAGCAGTTGAGTGAAAAGTCGGTCAAGACCTTCATGGAATATGCTTGGTCTCTGGTGCCGGCCCAATTCACCAAGCCTAACGGTGAGATTGTGCAGGTCGACAAGAAAAAGAAGGACGATGTAATGGTCCCGGTCGACGTTGCGCGCGAAGTAATCCGCGTGGGTCGCATTTCGGCGCACGCGCAGGTTTGCGATCTGGCGCAGGCTCAGGTGGCGAACTACCGCTCCCTCATGCAGCGCGAAAGCGACAAGAAGAAGTGGTCCGAGCAGCAGATGATCTACATCAACCAGCTGCACCTTACGACGGTTATGCTGCTGACAGGAAAGATAAAACTCGTCGAGAAGCAGGGTGACAAGCAGGTCGTCGTGGAAGAACGCAAGTCTCCGACACAGACGTGTGCGCCCGAATACAGGGAAAAGGTTGCTCAGGTGATCTCTGATTATGTGGCCAAGGGGCCGGCGATTTCGACGGCCATGGAAATGCCTGGTGCACCTGACGCCAAGACTGCGGCAGATGTAAAGACCGAGCCGTCGCAGAAGAAATAGGCGTTTTCGGGCGTTTTCAGGTTGACGGCGGCGCCCGGCGCAGCTATTTCATCCCATCTTTCGCGGGCCCTCGGGCCCGCGTTTTGTTGCGCACCCGTGGCGCCGGGACGGAAACACCCGGTGCCTGTCAGTCTGGCTTCAAGCTTTGTTTCGCTTGTAACAGGCAGAGGAGGGGGCGCTCCTAGCCCTGGCTGCCGGCTGAACTTCTGCCGCGCAATCAGGAAATTCAACCTTTGCTGGAGTGCCAGACATGACCAAGCGCATTCGCGCCAAGCACAAGATCGACCGCCGCCTTGGAGAAAACATCTGGGGCCGCCCGAAGAGCCCCCTCAACAAGCGAGAAAGCCGCCCTGGTCAGCATGGCGAGCGGCGTATGGGCAAGACGTCTGACTACGGTCAGCAGCTGAAAGCGAAGCAGAAGCTAAAAGGCTATTATGGTTCGATCACGGAGCGGCAGTTCCGCCGTATCTATGACGAAGCAACACGGTTGAAGGGCTCGACGTCAGAGCACATCATTGGCCTGTTGGAGCGGCGTCTGGATGCGCTTGTATATCGCGCGAAGTTCGTACCCACCGTGTTCGCTGCCCGCCAGTTCGTCAGCCATGGCCATGTCAAGGTCAATGGCCGGCGCGTGACCATCCCTAGCTACCGTGTTCGCGTGGGTGATGTGGTTGAAGTGCGCGAGAAGGCTCGCGAATTACCGCTGGTCATGGAAGCCACCGGTTCGGCAGAGCGCGATGTTCCCGATTACATTGAAGCTGACCATTCCAAGATGACCGCGCAGATGACCCGCATTCCAGCGCTTTCAGATGTGCCTTATCCGGTCCATATGGAACCCAACCTGGTGGTCGAGTTCTATTCGCGCTGATCCGCGAAACGCTTTTTGAGATTTGCAACGGCCGGGCAGAAATGTCCGGCCGTTCTTCTTTCAAGGGGTAAATGGCCACGCAAACATGCCAGATAGCGTTCACGTTTCACGGAATTGCGCACGCGCTTTGTTTTCTTTTATTTCGAGCACGGTCTTAACGCCGAACCGCACACACTTCGGCTCAGCATGCTTTAGCAAAAAATCCGAGCACCGCTGCGGATCAGCGGCCCGGTCATATTACGATTTAAAGAGTGCGTTCGCCGCGGCTTCATGCCGCTGTTTCGCCAGACACTCAGCCTCGGTGCGCTCAATCTCAGCCTTCAAGGCACGAATGCGATGCTCAAGTTCACTGATTGAAAGGCCGGAGAGATCACCGCCAATGACGATGTCTGCCGACATCTTTGGCCGTACGTCATCTTGGTCCATGGTTTCTCATCTCCGTAATCGTACAAACCGCGCTCGACCAAACGCCCAGTGCGAAGATGCTTCACAACATGCCGAGGTCGAGCTTGCCTTAACAGCGTGATATTGGCACACCTATCGAGAGCTTGCAGCCGCGTGCCGGACTGCAAACGTTATCGCCCACCGCCGTCACTCATTTCGAGACAGTTCAATCACACCGTTAAGACGAGAGAATACCGCCATGTCCAAACTGCCCGACACCATGACCGCCATCGATTGCGACGGTAAGGGCGGTCCGGAAATTCTGGTTTCGCGCCAAATGCCGGTTCCAAAACCAGGGCCCGGGCAAGTGCTCATCAAGGTTCAAGCCGCTGGCGTCAACCGGCCCGATGTCCTGCAACGGCAGGGGCTTTACCCTGCACCAAAGGGCCATTCAACAATTCTTGGCCTTGAAGTGGCTGGCGAGGTCGCTGCGACAGGTGATGCCGAGACAGGCTTCAAACCCGGCGACAAGGTTATGGCGCTGGTCAATGGCGGGGGGTATGCGGAGTACTGCATTGCCGATGCGCCTGCGACGTTACCCATCCCCAACGGCCTTTCGATGATGGAAGCGGCGGCTGTACCGGAAACCTTCTTCACGGTTTGGCACAACGTGTTCGAACGCGCCGCACTCCAGCCGGGCGAATGGTTCATGATCCACGGTGGGACCTCGGGCATCGGCGTCACGGCCATTCAACTTGCAAAAGCATTTGGTGCGCAGGTCATTGCCACAGCCGGGTCGCCAGAGAAGTGCGCCGCCTGCAAGGAATTGGGTGCTGATCATACCGTCAATTATCGAGAGCAGGATTTCGTCGATGTCGTCAAGGAGGTGACGGGCAAACGCGGGGTCAATGTCATTCTCGACATGGTCGGCGGTGATTACGTGGAACGTAACATCCGCTCGCTCGGCGATGATGGCCGCCTTGTCTACATCGCCTTCCTCAAAGGCTCGAAGGTGGAAGTCGATCTGATGCGGGTTATGTTGAAACGCCTCACGATCACAGGTTCAACGCTGAGAATACGTCCCACCGAGGTTAAAGGGCGCATCGCCAGTGCGTTGTCAGAGAAAGTCACGCCATTGCTCAGTGAGAAAAAACTGAAAATTGTGCTGGATTCCACTTTCCCGCTTGCTGATGCCGCTAAGGCGCACGCCAGGCTCGACGAAGGGGGGCACATTGGCAAAATCGTCCTTATGGTTAATGGCGGTGCAGCCTAAACTACGCCTGTATTTGGCAAAAATCGGCTTGCGCCCGCTTGCCAGCAGTCCATATCCGGTCGCATTTTCTTCCATAATGGCTAGATTGCTACTTCAGGTTTTGCTCATAGGTGCGGAACCTGCTGTTATTGGGTGGGCACCCAAACGTCCAGACACCAGCCAGAAGGAGCTCTGACTTGGTCGGTTCGACAGGAATGCTGAGGATCTCAGCCGATACCATGCTCACAGGCGAGATCCGCAACTGCAAACGGCTGGAAGTTTTCGGCACAGTTGAAGGTGACGTCATGGCGGATGAAGTGGTCATTCACGAAGGTGGCCATGTTCTCGGGCGGCTGCGCACCGACACCGCTGAAATCAAGGGCACGCTGGAAGGCGATGTGGTCGTGCGCAATCTGATTGCGATACGTTCAAGCGGTGTCGTTCA
>JBKEAX010000115.1:0-3209 GCA_047972825.1 Hyphomicrobiaceae bacterium
CTGGGTCCTCCGACGTACTTGAACGCGGCTACGTCACCTACTCCAACGATGCCAAGACCGAATGCCTAGGTATCCCCCCCAGCCTTATCGAAAGTCAGGGGGCCGTTAGCAGGAATGTCGCCATGGCCATGGCCGATGGCGCGCTGAAGGCCTCCCGCGCCGACGTTGCGATTGCAGTTACAGGCATCGCCGGACCAGGCGGGGGCACGCCAGAAAAGCCCGTGGGCCTTGTACATCTTGCCGTTCATCGCAAAGGCCACCCAACCCGGCATCAGGAGTGCCGGTTCGGCGATATTGGCCGTGCAGGTGTGCGCCTGGCCACAATCCGTGAGGCACTAGCGATGCTGGAGCACGTTATCGCCTTGCGATGACGGGCACTGCCATGATGCTGCTGCCGAGAGCACCGGGTGAAAATTGCGGCTCATCTCACACCGCATCACGTTTTGACATCCCGTAGACCTGCCGCGCTCTGTCTTCGAAGGCCTCGGCGAATTTGCGAAACGCCTTGTCGAATACTGACCCCATCACCAGCCCGAGCATGGCAGAGCGAAACTGATAGTCGATAAAGAAGTGCACATCCGACCCGTGCTCGCGATCATCAAAACGCCAGCGATTATCGAGATGGTGGAACGGGCCGTCGAGATAAGCCACCTCGATCAAAGGCGGAGACGATGTGGGATGCAGAACAACACGTGTCGTGAAGGTTTCGCGGATAGCCTTATAGCCGATGCCCATGCTCGCCACGAGATGCGTCGTGTCTCCGTTGTCCTGGCGCGAGGTGATTTGCAAATCCTCGCACATCGGCAAGAATGCAGGATACTTCTCAATATCGGCAACCACGGCAAACATCTGCTCTGCCGTGAAGGACACGCGGCGAGTGGTCTCAAAACGCGGCATTCAGGCCCGACCTGCAAGCTGCTTGTCGCGCGCCGCCCTTAATCGCGCAAAGTCCTCGCCAGCGTGGTGAGAAGAGCGTGTCAGCGGCGTTGCAGAAACGAGCAGGAAACCTTTTGCGTAGGCCGTCTTCTCGTAGGCTGCGAACTCATCGGGCGTGACGAAGCTTTTAACCTCGGCATGCTTACGGGTCGGCTGCAGGTATTGGCCAATCGTCAGAAAGTCGATGTCTGCAGAACGCATATCATCCATGACCTGAAGTACATCTTCGCGCGTTTCACCGAGCCCCACCATCAGTCCGGATTTGGTGAACATGCCCGCATCCAGTTCTTTGACACGCTGCAAAAGCCGCAAGGAATGGAAATAACGCGCACCAGGCCTGATCTTGAGATAAAGCGCAGGCACAGTCTCCAGATTGTGATTGAAGACATCGGGCTTGGCGGCAACGACGGTTTCAAGCGCACCATCCTTGCGCAAGAAATCAGGCGTCAGGATCTCGATGGTCGTTTCTGGTGTAGTACTGCGGATGGCGGCAATGGTCGCAGCGAAATGCGCAGCCCCTCCATCGGCGAGATCATCACGGTCAACCGAGGTTATAACGACGTGCTCAAGGCCTAAAGCTGCAACAGCATCGGCTACGCGCGCCGGCTCTGCACCGTCAAGCGCATCAGGAAGCCCCGTACGCACGTTGCAAAATGCGCAAGCCCGCGTACACGTGTCTCCCATGATCATCATAGTGGCATGGCGCTTCGACCAGCACTCACCTATATTGGGGCAGCCCGCTTCCTCACACACCGTGTGAAGCCCATTCTCTTTGACGATTCTTTTCGTTTCGCCATAGACCGAGGACGATGGTGCCCTGACACGGATCCAGTCTGGCTTACGCAAAATCGGCGTATCGGGCCGACCCACCTTTTCAGGGTGCCGGGGACGCGACACACCATGTTCTCCAACGGTATCCAGGACCTTGACCATCGAGGTCTCCGCAATTTCCAGCAACGCACCGGATCGTGTTCATGTTTCATGGATCCATGAATACGATCCAGCTCCTTGTTTGGAGCATGTTCTTCACGGCTCTACCGCACCACACTTCAGCTAAACATGCTCGCTCTTCTTTTGAGCATGTTCTTCACCCTGAACCGCACCACACTTCAGCTAAACATGCTCTGGACGGCCGCTTCAAACCCAGCCTCCGCCCGCCCTTATAGGTGGCTGAACAGTTGAAGCAAATCAACCGCTGCGGAAGACGAAGGTGAACAGGCGGTTGGCCCACCACGCTCAGGCGTCAAGTTCGCCGCGCGCCAAGCTCGAATGCCGGGAATTCACGGCCGACGCCGGCGTTCCGCCCTGGAATATCAAGAAATGATGCGTGCCAGGATTACGACCACGATGGCACCGATCGTCGCTGTCACGATCTGGCTTGCGAGCGGGTTTTTGATGCCGAGGTTCACGCCAAGCAGATTAAGCAGAAATCCACCGACAAATGCACCCACCACACCCGACACGAGATAGGTGACCAAACCACCACCGCCAACCACCCATGAGGCCAGCCAGCCTGCCACGAGACCAATTATAAGTAGTATTGCCAGCGCCCGAGTGTCCATGTCCATTGCACCTCTTTGAAATGGGGGCGACTCGTACGTGAGAAAGCGTCATCTTGCGCGCTCTCTCCAACCCTCCTGGTTTGTCTCAAACAAAAGCGCCTGCCTGGGCACGTCCAAACACTACAGCGACACGCCAAGGCGGAGGAACCAAACACAAAACAAACATCACCAACGGTTTCAATAGTGACACCGGGTACCCAGATAGTTCTTTAGCAATTTATTGTACAAATCAACCTTGTCGCGCTGCGAATCCGAAAGCTTTTTGCCGCTCTTGGAAGCCTCGATCAGCGCTGGCACGCCTTGCGCATCAAGGCGATCGAGTTGACGCCGCGTCTCACCGCAGGATTTTGCACTGCCAGCGTTGCTGGCAACAGGCCTTGGGCCTTCGTCTGCGTTACCAGCACACCCGGCAAGCAAGACCACCAAACATAGGCTCAATCCGCGCGCGCCAGACATGCATGCCTTCAGCGCTCCCTCTCGATCACCAATCACCACGCACCCTCCGGCTCGCCGCTAAGAACCGCCACGGATTCAACACATGGTCCCGCAGACCGCAAGCCCCGATTGAAACAGTGTTGCAGGCAAGCCGCACCATAAACATCTCGGGCAAATCAAACGCTCACGAAATGACTTTCGCGTCGAACAGCAGCCCCATGGGGCATGAAAAACATATTTGTAGCAAAAACATGAGATGCGAACGCGATCGTGGCT
>JBKEAX010000140.1:0-2465 GCA_047972825.1 Hyphomicrobiaceae bacterium
GCCAGGCTCTAGCCCGAACCTTCGAACACACGCACCAGCACGCAACCAGAATATCATGAACAACTTGGCTCGACTGGCACGTGTTCATATTCCTGCAGGCACGTCGTGTTTTGCCCACTAGTGTGGCGTCGCGCCTTAGGTGCTCGATGTTGCAGCTCGCTGGGTATCAACGAAGGCGCGATAAACGCCACACTAAACCAATGAGTTTGCTAGTGGCCTTCATGTCGCGCCAAAATTGTATGCGGTTGCGGCTATGTTTCAATTTTGGCGCGACAGGCCACTAGGGTCTGGACCCTAAACAATAAACGGAGCGGCCATGGGCCGCCCCGCGATCACATATCAGACTATCTGTGCAGTGCGCACGTTGGCTCAGTAGCGATAGTGCTCGGGTTTATAAGGGCCTTCCTGAGTAACGCCGATGTAGGAAGCCTGTTCAGGTGAAAGCTCTGTCAGGTTTGCCCCGATCTTCTTCAGGTGCAAGCGTGCCACCTTCTCGTCGAGGTGTTTGGGCAGTGTTGTGACCTTATCGACCGTGTATTCACCGGTGTCGCGTTTGGTCCACAACTCGATCTGGGCCAGCGTCTGGTTGGTGAACGAGGCCGACATCACGAATGACGGGTGGCCCATTGCGTTGCCCAGATTCACCAGACGACCTTCCGACAGAAGAAGAATGCGCTTGCCATCGGGGAACGCAATCTCGTCGACCTGAGGCTTAATGTTATCCCACTTGAGGTTCTTCAGCCCTTCCACCTGGATCTCGTTATCGAAGTGGCCGATGTTGCAGACGATCGCCCGGTCTTTCATCTGACGCATGTGGTCGACCGTGATGACATCCTTGTTGCCGGTGGCCGTGCAGAAAATATCGGCCTGCGGAGCGGCATCTTCCATGGTGACGACTTCGTAGCCTTCCATGGCCGCCTGCAGCGCACAGATTGGGTCTACTTCCGAGATCATGACGCGGCAGCCGGCATTGCGTAGCGAGGCAGCAGAGCCCTTGCCAACGTCACCGAAGCCCGCGACCATTGCGACCTTGCCAGACATCATGACGTCGGTGCCACGGCGGATGCCATCCACCAGAGATTCCCGGCAACCATAGAGGTTGTCGAATTTCGACTTGGTCACGGAGTCGTTCACGTTGATCGCTGGGAACAGCAGCTTGCCATCGCGGGCAAGCTGATAAAGGCGGTTGACGCCTGTCGTCGTTTCTTCCGAGACGCCACGAATATTCTTGGCGAGTTCCGCAAACCAACCCGGCTTCTCAGCCAGTGTTTCCTTCAGGACAGCAAAAAAGTGGGTCTCTTCCTCTGATTTTGGATTGTCGAGAAAGGCCTTGTCACCCTTTTCAGCGCGAAGACCCAGGTGGACGAACATGGTAGCGTCACCACCATCGTCGAGGATCATGTTTGGTGTACCACCATCACCCCATTCCATCGCACGCTTGGTGAATTCCCAATATTCGCGCAGGCTTTCGCCTTTATAGGCAAACACTGGAACGCCGCGTGACGCGACACCAGCAGCAGCGTGATCCTGGGTCGAATAGATGTTGCAGGAGACCCAGCGGACATCCGCGCCCAAGGCCGTTAACGTCTCAATCAGCACAGCTGTCTGGATCGTCATGTGCAACGAGCCCATGATCCGCGCACCCTTCAGCGGCTGGCTTGGGCCATACTCCTCACGGGTCGCCATCAAGCCCGGCATCTCGGTTTCGGCGATGTTGATTTCCTTGCGGCCCCAGTCCGCAAGGCCAATGTCTTTGACGACGAAATCGTTGTTGGTGGTCATGAGAATTCCTTTTAAATTTGCGCCCTTAGGGTCAGGTTTCCGATACGTTCGATTGCGCTTTTGCCTGCCCGGCGCCAAGCGCCTGCGCGCCAGCAATTTTCCCCGTCAACACAGGCTAGAACGGCCGCTGCACCGCATGCGCGCGACTTACCTTGGCTTCACTCGGCCGATAGACCGCCCCTAGATCGCGTCCACTTTTCATCGAATCGCGCATTACGGAATCGAGCCCGCGCTCTATTTTCTTTTGTTTTGGGCATGTTCTTTCTGCCGAACCGCGTACACTTCGGCTGAACAGGTTCTAGCCCGCGAGATTGCTATAGCGGACAGACTGCATGCTCGCAACTACATATAAGCAAGTCGTTATGTCTGTGCGGCTCGAACTGTCTGATTTGGGCCCGGACCCGAGTGCGGCGTCTGCATTTGGGGGATTCCCAAATCACCATTGATTTGCTTCAAGATCACAAACGGGAGGCGATCTTGAGCAGGCGGACTTTGACAGACAGGCCATAGGCGATGAGGAGTAAGTCTGATGGATATGGATGACGTTACGGCCGAGTTGGGTATCTTGATGACCCGGATGCAGAACGAGCCCGAGGACCGTCACGAGCTTTATCTCATGGTCATGGAGAAGCTCAACGAGCTAAAGGCATTCGGCATGCCGTTGCCGGCGGACCTGGTGAAAC
>JBKEAX010000199.1:0-3460 GCA_047972825.1 Hyphomicrobiaceae bacterium
GACTTGATAACAAAGCATGTCTGACATATAGCTGGCCGCCGCGCTGTCCCGTTCGTCTAGTGGCCTAGGACACCAGCCTCTCACGTTGGGAACACGGGTTCGAGTCCCGTACGGGGCGCCACTTTTTCGCTCACGACAATTTCGCCTGCGCTCAATGCCTCCGCGGGGGCGGGCTGTTCGCCCGGCGCCTCTTGGGCGCTGGAACGCTCCGCGTTCGAATTTTCTCCGTCCAAGCGCGCCATTGTTTCGCTCACGGCAATTTCGCTTGGCGCAATCCCTTTTTAGCGGCGCCGCCGCCGGAGCTCTTCAGCTTTTCGCTGAACGTGGGGAGCAAGTCTGTTTATCCGTTGGCATCGTACAATTTGGCCCGGACCCTAACCAGCAGATACAAGGCGAAAAAACATCTAGGTGTGTCGGCTAATCGTCAAACGAATCGCTTAGCATCCAAGACGTGGATGAAGCTTTCATCCACCGGAGGGGACTTCCCGGGAGCACGGCTCGGCGGGAGGCCGCGCCGGGTGCGAGAGTCAGGGCCAAAGGGTTCAGACCTTGACGAAATCAGATGGAGCTGGCTTCAACCAGCCCTTCATGAGTGGCAGACGAGAGATGGACAAGGATGGGTCCGTCCGAGGGACCGCCTGCCACCGACTGCACCGGCAATCCCCAAACGCCCATCCAAAACCGCAGCAATCCGACATACCAGGCACATGCTGTTGCCATGTTGGGCCCGCCTGGCCCGGCAGATTGGCGCGTCGCGTGACGTCCACGGTGTGGTGTAGGGGCGCAAGTTCCGCCGGAAAGCTGTTGCCATGCGAAAATGGAGTGGCCCATGCCAGTGCGCCGTCATCCATCTCTCCCCCACACCTCATATATCCTTACCGGGTGCCGCAAAGTATTGCAGCGCTTTGGCGATCTGCAACGAGATCCCAACTGGTTTATTCTGCTCTGGCGCCTGAAACCCGCGCATCCTCCAAGTAGGATCTAATCCGGTTCTGCCGGCGCCGAAGTGCGATGGTGCTGCCGGCCACAACCTAAAAAAGGCTGGTCCAACGGGACCGGCCTTTGTTGTGTTTAATCGATGTTGGAAGCCTGGATGGTTTAAAGAGGTAGCCGCGCAAGTTGTTGCCCAAAGTAGTTGTCAACGGCATCGACAATCGATCCCGCCACCTTGCTGCGCCACGCCCGTGATTTCAAAAGCGCGGCATCCTTGCGGTTGGAGACATACGCCAGTTCGATCAACACAGAAGGAAATTGCGCCGTCTTCAGGACGCGAAAAGCTGCTTGCTTATCTGGATCATTGCGCATGTTTGTGGACGTGCTCATCTGCGCCACGACGCTCCGCGCAAAAATGTCTGTGCGCTCCTGCGTTACGTTCACTTCACGCCGTGCAAGATCAGCCAGGATGTTCTTCACTGCGCTGACATCGTTCTTGGTACCTTTGACCGTGTCTATTTCTTCTCGGCTAAGCAGATGGTTGGCGCCGTCGCGGGTGGTAGACGCCTTCAGCCGCTTTGCAACGCTGTTACGCAGCGTGTAGATCGTAGCGCCGCGAGCACGCGAGGTCGCATAATCGGCGTGAACGGCAATGAATAGGCTGGCGTTGTGACGCTCGCCAAATGCGCGACGCTCATCAAGTCCAAGAAAGACATCGGTATCCCTCGTCATCAGGACTTTGTAGCGACCTGTTGCTGCGAGCTGCTCCCTCAGAACCTTGGAGAATGCAAGCACAACGTCCTTCTCAACAATGCCTAGCTTCTTCGCACCCGAATCATGCCCGCCATGGCCTGGATCAATAACGATGATCGGCTTGAAGGCCCGTTTAGCACGGTGGTCCGGCGATTCAGCCGGGCGCGGTAGTGGTGGCTGGACACCCAGCCACGATGGGAGCGTGTCGAGGGCGGCAGTCTGTTGCTTGTTGTGATGCGCAGCTGGCACCGGAACGATATCAAGTTCGAGCTGATAGCCATTTCCGTCCGCAGCGGCCGTAATGAGCTGACGGTCGATGACCACAGGTGCCGTAACATCGATAATGACACTCTGACGTTGAGGTGCAGAAATACCGCCACGGAATGATTTGATCAGGCCCACAGGCGTATTGCCAATGCGGTCGGGAAGGCTGATGTGTGACGTCTTTAGCTCGACGATCACCCTGTTGGGGTTCGTAAGGGCGAATACAGAAAACTGAGATGGTTTATGGAGGCCAATAACGAACCGTGTACGCTCGGCAGTCGCATCGAACCTGCCTGTGACCTCTACACCCTGACCGGTGACTGGTGAACCTGCAGTAAGATGTGTGGCTGGTGGCACAGGTGGCTGGGCAGTCGGCATCAGTGTCTGTGCCGCAGCCATCGGTCCGGCTAAGATGCCAACGGACAGCGCAAGCGGCAAAAACAATAAAGAACACGCACCAGATCGGCGCGGCTGAGCCTTGCAATCCCTCACGTTCGACCCCCGTCTAACGCAATACTCGTTCCGCCTCTGCGGATTACGGGAAACGATGCCCCGAAAAGATGGCCATTTCCGGGTCATCCTCGGGTCTTGTTAAGGTTATCGCTCTGTAAGGGTAAATGATTTGCTAACGTCCTTTTTGGATGTGGATGCAACGTTGAGGTGTTGTATGTGGGGCGGACCCTGATCAGGCATTGCCCACCCTACTTGAGGTGTTGTTGCAACCCGCTCCGATAGCCGCCCGACGATAGTGCTGCCGCCAATAGTGCATCCAGCCGCTGCGCATCGGAACCAATGAGTTTTGAGCAGATGCCAACAGTCCGAGTTGCCGCTTTCAGTGCTGAAAGCTCCGCCGCTCCATCCTGGAGCCGGACGTAGTCCTTCTCGGTTGTTACCAGCTGGGCCTGCAACGTGGTGCCCATATCTAGCAGCCGCGTCGCATCCAATGTGCTAAAAGCATGATGGTCCTTGAAAATAGCCCGTTGCACGACCTCGCCGCCGTGACGCTCAAGCAACGTGAAAAAGCGTTCGGGATTGGCAATCCCGGCAAATGCAAGCAGCGGCTGTGATGACAACCAGCCAAGATCCCCGCGCGGCTCGGTGTGTGCTGCCAGGACCGGCCCGGGGAATTCTCTTCGCATCTGCTGGAGCTGTTTAGCTTCAATCGTTTCAGCGCCTTGTCCGGTCACATTACGGGAATTGACCACGATGGCATCGGCAAGGGGCAATTGGTCGTCAATCTCCATGCGCAGTGGGCCAGCTGGGATGACCTCGCCGTTTCCAAGTCCGCGTTCGGCGTCGACAATGGCTGCGGTGAAGTCTTTTATCAAAACAGGGTTCTGCAACCCATCATCCATGACGATCACGGTTGGACAGCGACCCTGCGGGTCAGCACTGGCTGTCTCGATGGCAATGGCACCCGCCCGGCGGTCCCGCGCAATCAGGGTGGGGGCGGCCCGTGCAAGCAAGAGCGGTTCATCTCCCGTTTCCGAGGCTGAATCACGTTCCCGGT
>JBKEAX010000219.1:0-10495 GCA_047972825.1 Hyphomicrobiaceae bacterium
GCACGCGTTATGTCGCCAAAATAACTGTCGATCGCAGCTTCGCTATGGCCATTGAGGCGCGCATGAGTATCGGTCTGGCATAGGTGGAAAAGAGCACCGGGTTGATAGGCGGCTTGAATGCGTTCCGCCATCTTGGAGAGATAGTCGAGGCATGCGATGTCGGGCGGTGCTATCCGGCATCGTGGCCCCTTCCCCCAGTAAAGTACAAACGAGAGCGGGAGGCCCACGGCGATGCGTGCCGCGACTGTCTGAGCCAGAAGCTCGGGTTCGGTAGGTTGCTCCCGCTTGAAAGCCCATGTGTTGAAGCTTTTCAGAACGGCATTTGCCTGGCGGTCGAATTTGCTCGCGCTCGCAACTTCTACTTCCCGGCTGGCTTCAGTCGCATTCGATGGTTCGCGCCGGGTCATTGGCTACTCCCACTTGATCCTTGAAAACGATGTTTTGATTTCCAGGTCTTGCAAGTGAACCTGGTGTCATGGACGGCGTTAACCAAAACTAAACAGCATTTTTATTGGCCCGCAAGATATAATTAAGTAAACACAATAGTAATAATAGTATAAATATTTATACTACTCTTCATCTCTGGGTTGTATTTCTGTTATGAGGGTGTGTGTTACTTGGTAATAAAACCAATGCATCCCCGCGGTGTGGCACCGGTGCGGGGAAGTTGAAATTGTCCAAAGATTACGTGAGTTGGGTAAGCTACGCTAACGTACGTCGTTCATTGACTGTCGTCAGCTTCGGAAAATCCGGGGATATCCCGAAATCCAAACCCTTCGAGAATGATCAAAATCTGGGGCTCAAGATGGGCGACGAGTTGATCGGCATCGTACTGGCCGAACAGCGCCTTGCGAGACGTTTGCATGTAGGCTGCCAGGATCAAGTGAGAGGCGGCGTGGAAGTCACCATGGCGAATTTGCCCTTTCGAGGCAGCCTCATTGAACAATGAAATGACCAGTTCATGGTACTCGAAAAACTGGACAGAATTTTCCCGGTCCTGCTCCTCTGACCATTGCCAGGAGTAGGCCATGAACGCCGCCTTGAGCCTAATATTGGTGAGGTCGTTCACGAAATATGTTCTCAATAGATATTTCAGGCGGGCGGCAAGGGAGCCGTAGCGAGGCGGCAGGCGGCGAAGTTCAGAAAATGCTTTGGCATTGAAATTGCGGATTAATTCGTCAAGCAGCTTTTCTCTGGTGTCAAACATGGCTTCAAACTGGGAGCGTGAGACATCCGCTGTTGCACATATGATGTCGACGGTGGTGTCGGCAACACCGAGCCGATCCAGCAGGCGGCTCGCGGTGGCTAGAATTTTGTCTCTTATCTCGGCGGTGGGCGTCATGATGTCATCAATCTGAACGCCCAATGCCTTGGCCAATTTTGCCAACCTTCGCGAGGAGGGTTGCGTTTCTCCAGATTCCCACTGTGACACCGCATTGCGCGACACGCCTGTCAGTGACGCCAGCTTTGTCTGGGAAAGTCCTGCAGCCTCGCGAAGGGCGCGAAATCGGTGACCATTGTCCATCTGCATTATCGCTTTTTTGAATTGCTTTGTTGGTAGTCAACAATATCGCCACGCTAATATATTGACAAATGGGGTAAGCAGGACTTACCCATGGTTGTAGTCATAAGGTGAATCGTCATTGCCGATGTTGGTTGTGGCTCTGCTTTTGAAGGGGGTTTGGTGTGATGTTGCAGGCAGGATTTAGCGGTCCGCTTTATCAGCAGGTTCACGAGAGCCTGAAAAGCAGGATCACAAACGGCGAATGGAAGGGCGGCATGGTCATTCCGGGCGATGCCGAGCTTTCAAGGCAGTTGGGTGTAAGTATTGGAACTGTCCGCAAGGCGCTCGATGAGCTTGCGCGAGAACGGCTTGTGGTTCGTGAGAGAGGTCGGGGCACGTTCATAAAAGACCCCTCGCACTGGTGCGGTGAGCTGGATACCTGGCTGTGCGACAACCGCGGCCGGCCGCTTCAGGCGGAGATTTCCGTGGAAATGGCCGAGACGGGCGAGGCGACACCAAAGGAACAGAAAGAGCTGCAGCTCAAGTCATTTCGCAGCGTGACGCCGCGCGTTCACCGCATCTTGAGAACGTGGCGGCACGCGGGACGCGTTGTGTGCGCTGAGCGGCTTCTTGTTGATGCCCTTGGTCTGCCAAACCTGCTGGAAAATGCTGATCTCACTGCGCCGCTGCTTACTGGGGCCTACATGGGTGTCCTGCGAAAACCTACTGGCAGGACCGTGTGGTCGTTCTCACTTGATACGCCAGATCAGGCGTTACTCGCCGCACTGGACGCTGGTACGTGGTCAAAAGTGGTTGGCTGCCGGCGTGCACTTTACGATTCAACGGATGATCCGCTCGAATTGGCTGAGCAAGTGGTTCATCTGGCTGACGACACATATAGGCTGAGCTGCTGAGCTGATGTCAGACCCTTCGGCCACGTAGCGTTTAATTCATATTGCTCTCGATAAGGGAGGCATCAGTGAAGGGTAACCTGAAGATCCACCTTAAACCCAAGGAGCGCATCTTTATCAATGGCGCTGTGGTGCGCGTTGACCGCAAGGTCACGCTTGATCTTTTGAACGATGTGGCATTCCTGTTGGAATGCCACTTCATGAGGGAAGAGGACGCGACGACTCCTCTTCGTCAACTTTACTTTGTGATCCAATCGATGTTGGTTGAGCCGCAAGCAAAAGATATCGCGCTGCAAATCTACCATACCCAGCACCGCGAGTTGGTTGCCATCCAGAAAGATCGCGATATTCTCGAAGGTCTGGTTGAAATAAAGCAGATGGTTGAGGCTGGTCGGCCGTTTGATGCATTGAAGCGTATTCGCGCACTTTATCCACTGGAAGCGGCATTGGTGGAGGACACTGCAAGCCGGCATGCCCGCATGGAAAGTGAAGTCGCCTGAGGGGGCTCGTTGTGCGGGGTGGCTTCAGCCGACTCGTTGCAAGCGAAGTGTGGTGTGACGTTTTTGGCAGGGTTGGCGCGTGGGGTGGCCTGCCACGATGTGTTGGTCCGCCTTGTTCTTGCCGGCACCCGTCGATGCATGTTGCTCCGGATAGACCAAATGTTCATTTGGCACTTGTGCTACCCGGAGATGAGACGCTCTATGCCGATTGCGGTTTTTTATCTGATCGGTTTGGCAGTGCGTGGATCGTTGCGCTCGCGCGTGCGTAGCGGTCCAATCGCGGTAGTACCGTCACAGCGTCCTGTTCCTTCAACGTGTCATGCCCGTCACCGGATTTTGCAACGGCTGCGTTTGGCAGGATATCGTCAATGCGTGCAGGCTTGCCCAGCAGAAAGCCCTGCGCTTCGGTGCATCCGATTTCCTTGAGCAATTTGAACTGCTCTTCGGTTTCCACGCCTTCCGCCACTGTGGACATGCCCAAGGCTTTGGCCAGCCTTGCGATAGCTTCTATTATGGCGGCGGAACTGCCGCTTTTATCTAACCCACTGACGAATGCGCGATCAATCTTGATGCAATCGATGGGATACGACTGAAGATAGCTCAGCGACGAATAGCCAGTGCCAAAGTCATCCATTGAAATGCGAATGCCGAGATCGCGTATCTGGTCGAGCTGGTACAATGTCGCCCTATCTTTGTTCATCAGCAGCGATTCTGTAATTTCAATTTTCACTCGTGTGGGGCTTATGCCTGAGGAGGCAATTGCTTCACGCACTCCCTCCAAGACGTCACCGTCGCGAAACTCTACCGCGGACACATTGACGGCGACTTGCAGCGATGGTGAACGCTCGGAAACTTCCCGGCACGCTTCCTTCATGACCCAAGCGCCAATTTCGACAATCAAGCCGGACTGTTCGGCCACGGGAATGAAATCGCCTGGGGAGATCATGCCCTTTTCAGGGTGGCGCCAGCGGATCAATGCTTCCACGCTGACCATTTCAAGCGTGTTGAGGCTGTAGATGGGTTGATAGTGTACTTCCAGTTGACCAAGAGCGATTGCATTGCGGAGACCGGCTTCAAGCTCGCGCCGTTCCTGTGCCGCCTGGTTCATTCGCTCGTCATAAACGCAGTAGGTCCGTCCACCCGAATTCTTGCTTGCATAAAGAGCAAGATCAGCAGATCGCATGAGGTGGTCTTCGTCGTCGAAACAGTTGCATCCCGACACGATGCCAACGCTTGCGCCGACCTCGATACGCTTGCCTTCGATCGTGTATGGCTCCGCAAGGACGCGGCATAGTTTTGCGGCAAGCGCAAGGGCTGCTTCCTTGCGAGCGACGTTTTCCTGCAAGACTGCGAATTCATCACCACCCAGGCGCGCTACAACGTTATTGTGTCCGATGCTGTCGACCAGCCTCTTGCCGGTTTGCATGAGAACGGCATCTCCAACTGGATGCCCGTAGGTGTCGTTGACGCGCTTGAACAAGTCGAGATCGATCAGTAGCACGTTGAAGCCGTTGTCGCGCTTCCCGTTCAGGTGTCCAGCCAGTCGTTCGGAAAATTCGCGCCGATTGAGCAGGTTCGTCAACCCGTCATAGCGAGCCATGTGATCGAGTTGCGTCTCGTAGGCTTTGCGGCGGAAAAAGCTCGCCAGAACGGCAATACCAATTGCGACCGTCAAAGCAATAGAGCCCCAGATGTATTTCAATCGGTTGGCTTGCCATGTGTTGAACAAGGACGCATCGGAACGAGAAATGATGCTCTTGAGCGGAAATCCCTTGACCTCCCGCACAACGGTAATGTGCGGGCCGTCGGCCAATTCTGCAACCGTCACGGTGGGTTTATCAATCGTTTGTAGGACCTGCTCGCGGACAAGTTTGTTGCCAATCGGCTTGTCAAAGTCCCCGTGGAAGCTGCCGGCACCGGATCGCACAAGCCCGTCCTCGCCTACAATTGCAAGTCCACCACGGTCGCCTAGTTTCAAAGCGGAGAAGTTGCGTGTCAGGAATTCCGGATCGAGCGAAACGACGATGACACCGGCAAAATTCTGATTTGCATCGTGATAGGGTCGGGTGAACTGCACTGACCACTTGTTTGAGGCGCGCCCCAGGACGGGTTTGGAAATGAACAACTTGTCAACGAACTCGCCGGCGTTGGCGTGAACGCGGTAGTGCTCGCGATCAGACAGATCGACTGGCTTTTTGGGGTGCAGCATCTTTGATGACGTGATCATCATGCCTTTGACATCCATGATTGCGATCTGCACGGTGCGGCGGTTGAATGTGAACTCTTCCATGACCAGCGTCGGCCAGTCCGCCCTGAAGCCCTGTCGTTCGTAGCTGGCTCTAAGGTAGCGGATGATGCGGTCAATCTCGCTCGCCGTTCGTTCGGTGTTCTGCTCGAACACAAGCGCCAGGTTGCTTGTTTCCTGCGTCAACGTTTGGCGCATGGCGTGCCGCTCGGACGCAATCTGAAGCAAGGCTGCTGCCCAAATGGTGCCGATCAGCGCCATGGAAAGGCCGAGCAACGGCAGTTTCCACGATAGCCTGGCTCTGGACATGAGCGACGATGTCGAAAGGGGTTTGGGCACTGCACCACTCCAAAGATGACGAACGAAGACAGTCGCGGTCAGCGATTGTCCCTTTGTGCATCATGCTTGGATGAGGTGTGCGTTGGGGCCTGGGCTGGGGGCCGTTCTGGCCCATCGCGCAGTCCCTCCTCAATCACATCAAAGGTTTGGTAAGCCTCTCAGCAAACTCTTTCGAAACCGTAGATGGATCGAGATTTTCCGCAATCGCCCATGATATTTTTAAGTAACTCACGCCTAACGAGGTGTGAAAATATGGATCAATATTTTGATGTCTCACTTCTATATTTGTGGCTTTTGAGGTTATACTGGTAACCATAGAGTAAATCTCTAAACTATATTGTTTGTTTATGGGGATGGAACTGGTGTTTTCTGCGCCGTTAGAAGCATTTAATCCAAACGGAGTGCCAGAAAATGCTCCACAAGGACGCCTCAAGGCGGTGGGAGACAGCGGACTTCTGGTTGAGTTCGGCACCGAAATTGCCCCTGATGTTCAAGCCAGGGTCTTGGGCCTGGATGACGCTCTCAAAGAGCATCACATTGGTGGCGTGACCGAGACGATCATTGGCTACACGACGTTGTTGATCGTGTTTGATCCGGCCAGGACAGACTTCCAACGGCTGAAAGACGAGGTTGCGTCCCTGGCTGCATCACCCCGCCACAAGCCACGCAGGATGCGACGTTGGCGTGTGCCGGTTGCTTACGGCGGCAACTTCGGAATGGACCTTGAGGAAGGCGCTGCGCGATGCGGTCTGTCACCGGCGGCGCTTGTAGCGGCTCACGCAGGTGCTCGCTACACAATCGCTATGTTCGGTTTCCTTCCCGGTTTTGCATATTTGTCTGGGCTTCCAGCGCACCTTGCACTGCCGCGCCGGACGACACCGCGCACCAGTGTTGCTGGCGGGACGATTGCAATAGGCGGGTCGCAAACGGCGATTGGCTCCGTGCCAGGGCCGTGCGGCTGGAACGTGATCGGGCGAACACCACTGCGTAGCTTCGATGCTTCCCGTTATCCGGCGACGATCTTTTCGCCCGGAGATGAGGTCCGCTTTGTGAGCGTTGATGAAGCAACCTTCCATGCGCTGGCCGAGCGTGCCAAAGCTGGCGAAAACGTTGCCGAAGAGGCGGCATGACCAGCCTGCGCATCGTTGCTTGCGGCCCGTTGACGTCGATCCAGGATGCTGGCCGTCCCGGCTGGTCGGGCATTGGACTGCCGACAGCGGGGGCCATGGACCAGCGTGCGCTGCGTGTGGCGAACGCCCTTGTTGGCAATGTGGCCGATGAAGCGGCAATAGAATTGGTCTACGCCGGATTAATCGTTCGTGCTGAGGGTGGATCTGTGGAACTGGCCCTCGCGGGCGGTGAGGCCCATGTGCAGATCGGCGGGCGTTTGATTGCCAGCAACTGCAGCTTCGTCCTGGCAGACGGTGAAAGCGTGCGGATTGGAGCCTTAAACCGTGGTGTGTATGCAATGCTTGCCATTGCCGGAGGAATTGCAACTCAGCGGGTGCTTGGCTCACGCTCGCTCGACGCTCGGGCCAGTATCGGAGGCTGGAATGGCCGTGCTCTGCAAGCTGGTGACCTGCTGCCGTTGCGTGCCTCATCAAACACCGAGCTTAGCGCGTTGGTCTATAGATCGCGCACCGCACCAGCCGTTTCGTTGTCGCCAGATGCCCCGATCAGGATCGTTTTCGGGCCCCAGGACGATGCCTTTACAGAGCGTGGCCTGCAGACGCTGATCGGTCGCCCTTTTACTGTGTCCAGTGCTGTCAACCGCATGGCCTACCGTCTGGAAGGGCCGAAAATAGAGCGCCGTCCGGGTGTCGAGATGATATCTGAGGGGACGCTGCCTGGGGCAATTCAGGTGCCGCCTGATGGCTCTCCCTTGGTGCTGATGGCGGACCGGCAGACGGTCGGCGGCTATCCCAAGATTGCGACGGTCATCAGTGCCGATCTGGGCCGGCTGGCGCAGCGTCGCCCCGGTGAGGCGGTATCGTTTCAGGCGGTTTCGGCGGAAGTGGCCAGGGAAATCGCACGCCAGGAACAATTCCGCGAGGTGGCTGTTGGGGTCGCAGGGGCGGATGAGATAAACCAGCCGGAATTAGCGCTTTGGCTGTTTGACAATGTCGCCGATGCGGTCGTTGATGCAAGCAATGAGCAATCATGGGACATGCCAGCAGATACGGTGAACTGGGTTGGAACCCGCCGCTGAGGCTTGTCTCCAATTGCTGGATTAGGGTTCGGGCCCTATCACCGTTCTCGCGCAATAGAGCCAGACAGGCTCAAGAGAAGACCATCATATGCTTTTGGCTGGATGGCGTCGGCCATGCGCCCCCGATGAACAAGGATCGGGCAATATTTGCGTATACTGTGTTGCAATTGCATCCGCGGTTGGAGCCACAAACCCGGGGTTGCGCGTAAATTCCCGCAGGGGAGGCAGCCGGTACGCGACCACTGTCGCATTGCACCGGTTTGCCGGATCATGTTGGTTCCTCCGCCATGGCATGATGTTAAGGCGGTGGTGATCCGACTGCAGCGATAATCTGGTTGAAACAGACCTGTATTGTTGAAACTGCTGCTAAGCGGATCCTAGGTCTTTGGTTTTATGCACGTCGTCATCGCAAGCTGCTGTACGCTTTTGCGCGACATGCATTTGGAGAGGAGCCGTGATACCGGCGATGAGCAATCCGGTTTTAATCGAAGTGACGCGCGGGCCGCTGGTTGAGAGTTTTCATACCGGGGCACTCGCCGTCGTTGCCCCTGATGGCACAGCGGTTGCGACCCTTGGTGATGTTGCGCATCCAGTTTTTCCGCGCTCTGCGATCAAGGCGATACAGTGCCTGCCGCTTATTGAGACAGGTGCTGCTGATCACTACGGATACGGCAAACCAGAAATTGCGCTTGCTTGCGCGTCTCACACGGGGACCGAGCGACACGCGCTGCTTGCACATAAAATGCTGGCAGATATCGGGCTTTGCGAGCACGATCTTGGCTGTGGCGCGCATATGCCGCTGGGGTCAGGTGCGCAAAGAGCATTGATCCGTTCAGGCGAAGATCCCTCACAGTTACACAACAACTGCTCGGGCAAGCACGCTGGCATGCTGGCAACGGCAAAACACTTGGCAGAACCGCTGCAGAATTATTGGTCGCCCTCACACCCCGTGCAGCAACGGGTTCACGCGACGCTGTCGGAGCTCACGGGCCTGAAGCTGGAAGACGGTGTCATGGGCTTCGACGGATGTTCATTGCCCAACTGGGCGATGCCGCTATCGTCGCTGGCACGGGTCTTTGCCCGTCTGGTGACGAAGACGGGCATGAAACCCGATCGTGCACGCTCGATCGACCGCATTCTTGATGCCTGTTGGTCAGAGCCGGAACTCGTTGCGGGACCGGGACGCGCTGATACTGTCGTCATGCGGAAACTTCCGGGCCGCATTTTCATGAAAACTGGTGCAGAGGGTGTCTATGCCGGCGCCTTTCCCGAGCTGGAGTTGGGTTTCGCCTTGAAGATCGATGATGGCACAACGCGGGCTTCCGCTGGCGCCGTCATTGCGCTGGTCGAGCGGGTGCTGCCTGAAGCGCAGGGGCTAATGAAAAGGCGTACGATCAAGACTTGCGGGGGCATGGAGGCAGGTGAGATCCGCGCTGCTCCGGCGTTGGAGCGTGCACTCGAAAAGATGCAGAAGGCGATCAGAGTTTCTGTTTAGAACGGTTCAGCCGAAGTGTACGCGGTGGTTCGGCGGCATGTGCGATGAGGGCTGTCAATGCAAGTTCTGTCCCGCGCGTTGCGGTATCCCAGTTGATCTTCCTATTGGACGATGCCTGACGCGCAGGGACTGCTCCCGCTACGAGTGAAGCTGGAATGTGCAAGAACAGCACTGGAGCACCGCACACGCCAGCATGCCCAAGACTGCGATAGTAAATGGCGTTGCATAGATAGCGGCCCGGATCATCAGATATCGAGCATGCAATATTTTCGCCGGTGAGGGTTTTGGTCAAACTATCGAGGGTATCCAGGGCAAGGGTCGTCTTGCGCATCGGCGGTTGTCCCGCGCCGTGCAGATCATCGCCTGGGAGTTGGCCGCAGGCATCCGGATTAGGCGAGCATGCGTTGTAGGCGGCGCGTTCGATGACGAAGCCGGTGGCATTGGCCGAAACGCCCAAATGCAACGCCGCTGAGGGTTGGTGGCGTGCCCACAGTTCATCGATCCTGGTGAGCCCGCGCACCCATTCCGTGGGCAAGGCTTCGGCAATGATACTGGCGTCAGGTCTGTGCGCGGCGATAATGCGTTGAGCGGCTTTAGCAAGTTCAGCGGACACATTCACAGCAACACCTGGGAACGGTCCAAATCCGGTGAGGAGGATGCGCGGTGAGCCTTGTCTGCTTGCATTCATCTCACGACCATTCGGTAGAGGCGAAAGTACGCCTAGTGGCCTGTTGCGCCAAAATTGAAACATAGCCGCAACCGCATACAATTTTGGCGCGACATGAAGGCCACTAGCAATGAGCCAGGGCCGAGTATGAGAAAAAATGTGAGATGGTGCACTTGAGAAGTGAAAATTCGAACAGCGCCACACGGATTGGGTTGGCGGGCGGCAACCCGCAAATGGGCGACCCGTGCCATAGGTGACACTTCGTTCCGGATCCATAGGTTGCACTTTCGGCCCTCTGCGGAGGGCGCAGAGGTGCTGTGGAAGGAGTGTAACGTGGAAGACGAACGTCTTCGTTTCGTGGCCCGCCTCCAGGGTGGAGAGAAGATGACCGCGCTCTGCCGTGAGTTCGGGATTTCCCGGAAGACCAGCTACTGGCTCGTCAGCTTCATGCATTACGACCTGGGCTTCTTCGGTGACGAAACCTGCCGCCTTGAATCCCTTGCAAACCCCTTCGAGGTTCGCAACGTGTTACCCATGTCTCGGGAATAAACCGTAACCCATGTGCCCGGAACGGACCTTGAAATATTGGTCGGAGCGGGGAGATTCGAACTCCCGACCCCTTGCT
>JBKEAX010000300.1:0-2549 GCA_047972825.1 Hyphomicrobiaceae bacterium
TGCCATCATTGCTCCGCTTTTCATGGGCATCGCGAATAGCCTCAGTTGCTGCGATTCCATCAATCCCCGGCATGTGAATGTCCATCAGGATCAGGTCGAATTGCGGACGCCGGTCATCAAACGCATCGACAACAAGCTCGATCGCTTGGCTGCCATTGGCGCAGCGCTCAACCGAACATCCACATTTTTCCAGTACCCGGCGCGCTAGCAGCGCGTTGATTTCATTGTCTTCGACCAGCAATACTGACGTTGCGCCTGGTTTGTCAGACGCCGTGCCTGCCTCGTGGCCAACCTCCATTTCATCGTCAGGGATTGATGCGGTTTCAGCTCCTGCCTCTTTCGCGAGATTGCGGTTGCCATCGCTGGCAGCATCCTCACCTGCATCACGGGCAGTGCGACTTCTGGCGAGTTGCTGGAGCAACGACCGGGTGCGAACCGGCCGCGTGAGATATCGTTCGTAACCGTGTTCGCGGAAGGTGCTCAATCCAGCGCGCGCAAGAACATTTACGGTGACAATACCAACCACCGGGCCGCTGGCTGCAGCGCGCGCGCTTGCCAGGAGCTTGCCTGCGGTGCTGGCATCTGAACTGACATCCACAATAACTCGTTGGACCGGGCGAGCCTTCTGCGCCGATCTTGAGATTGCGTCGAAGGCGCAGGCCAATTCAGTCTCGATAACGTGTTGGCCTGCAGAGCGCAGGATGTGGGCAATGGAACGGCGCTCGAATGCCTGGTCCATGGCGACCAGAACATTGAACTTTTCCCCCACACCCGCAGTATCTACGGCAATTTCGTCTATAGCTGCTTTGCTGAGTATTATTTCCGCAGTGAATACGGAACCGCTTCCGGGTGTAGATGTGGCGCGAATATCGCCGCCCATGGCCAATGCGAGGCGTTTCGAAATGGCCAACCCTAATCCTGTGCCACCCTGCTGGCGGCGTTGTGCGGTATCGGCCTGCTCGAATTCGTGGAATAGACGCTGCATATCGTGAAGCGAAAGGCCGATGCCGCTGTCTTCGACCTGGATCGCTATGAGCATATGCTCAGGGTGCTTTTCAACATCGCGCCCTGTAATGGTGACAGCAATACCGCCCTGGTCAGTGAACTTTATGGCATTGGACAACAGGTTCAGCATGATCTGGCGAATGCGCGCCTGATCCCCGATGAAGGTTCGTTCGACTGCCGTGTCAACCGTCAGTGCCAGTTCCAGGCCCTTGTCGTGGGCGCGTGGAGAAACCAGTTCGACGACGCTTTGGCTCATATCTGCGAGGTTGAACGCGCCTTCAGTCAATTCTACCTTGCCCGCCTCGACCTTGGAGAAATCCAGTATCTCGTCGATCAGGGTTACAAGAACCCGCGCAGACTGATCGACTGCGGCGACGTAGGTGCTCTGCTCGTCGCTTAGCTCCGTTTCACGCAGCAAGGATGCCATACCCAGGATGCCGTTCATCGGCGTGCGAATTTCATGGCTCATCGCAGCAAGGAAACGCGACTTGGCACGGTTAGCTGATTCCGCCTGGTCTCGTGCGTCAGATAGTTCCACAGCACGCGAGCATTCCTTCGTAACGTCACGACCGACAACCTGAACTTCGCTACCAGCACTGATACTTGTCACGACCTGATGCTCATTCCACACATACCAGCGCGGTCCTACAGCAGTGGCGACGTGTTGCAAGTAGCGGTGTCCGCGCTCCGGGGTTCCAATGTCGAATGGGGGGGTAACATCGCTGGCAACTGCTTCTGGCGCAAATACTTCACCCAGCGCTTTTTCCGCTGGAACGGCAAACACACGCGAGAAAGCCCTGTTCACAAATGTCAGCCTGCCTTTGTCATCGCGTCGCAAAATCACATCGGACTGCTGATCGAGGAGATCGCGATATCGAACATCGGTTTCGGAAATCTCCCAATGCACGTCCTGCAATTGTTCAAGCCGGTGCTCAAGCGTCTGGCAAAAATCTTCGAAACGCTCATCTGGAGCTTTCGTAGCCTGCATGGCGTTTGCTGCCCTGATCGCAGCCCAATGTGCCCCGGCCAGTAACAATGCTGCGGCGAGGGCAAGGATGGCGTGAGACCAACCAACAGGACCAGGCAAAACGGCAAGACCTGCAATCAACAAAAGCGCACCGCTGGCAGCTAGTACCTGCGGAGCCCATCGGGGAAGCAGCTTAGCCGCAGTATGCAAGCCGACTGATCTGCGCCGGGTTGCACTCAGTGCTGCCGACAACCGCTTCAATGAAGAACTCGTCAGGTGCCATTTGGGAGCGACTGAGGATGCCAAGCCGCCCTGATTTTTCTGCTGAGGATTGCCCAATGTATCTGACACCTGACACCAATGCCGCCCACGAGACCCTCAAGTAGGCGCAAACCGGCTTGAAAATTGATTGTGCATGCCTTGGTGTTGAGACCGTCCCACGCATTGTTGAGCATGCCTTAGATTTCGCAATCACAAGTAAGCACGGCGGGCTTTGAAAAAACCTCAAGAGGCAAGGTTAACAGTGAGCGAAAAATTGCATAAATCCGGTGCAATGGCGTGTTTGGACCAGAGTGCG
>JBKEAX010000389.1:0-2136 GCA_047972825.1 Hyphomicrobiaceae bacterium
TAAAAGCTGGCGCGCGCCAGATCGAATGCACCATCAACGGGATCGGCGAACGGGCCGGCAATGCTGCGTTGGAAGAGATCGTGATGGCGATGAAAACGCGCCAGGACGTGCTGCCTTATGCCAGTGGGATCGATACGACGCTGCTGGCGCGCGCCTCGCGTCTCGTTTCGGCTGTCACCAATTTTCCGGTGCAGTACAACAAGGCGATCGTTGGCAGGAATGCGTTTGCGCACGAAAGCGGCATACATCAGGACGGTATGCTGAAACATACACAGACTTACGAGATCATGACGCCGGAATCGGTTGGCGTGGGCAAGACCTCACTGGTCATGGGTAAGCATTCGGGCCGTAATGCCTTTCGTTCCAAGCTGAAGGAACTGGGTTACGAACTGGGCGATAACCAGTTCGAAGATGCCTTCAATCGCTTCAAGGCCCTCGCTGACCGCAAGAAGCACGTCTACGATGAGGACATCGAGGCGTTGGTGGATGAGGGTATTGCCCACATGCACGACCGCACCAAGGTTGTGGCCTTGACGGTTATTGCCGGAACGATGGGGCCCCAGGCGGCAACGCTGACGCTCGACATTGAAGGGAAGCAGCACACGGTTCAGGCGACGGGAAACGGGCCGGTGGATGCAACCTTCAACGCGATCAAGGAACTGATGCCGCACAATGGGCGCTTGGCACTTTATCAGGTGCACGCGGTCACGGAAGGGACCGATGCGCAAGCGGAGGTGTCGGTGCGTCTTGACGAGGATGGTCGTGCCGTAACGGGGCGCGGTGCCGATACCGATACGCTCGTGGCCTCGGCCCGTGCGTATGTTGCAGCCGTTAACAAGCTGATGGTCAAGCGCCAGAAAACAACCGTTGCCCAGTCGGCCATATAACGCCGGGTTTGGAGCATGGTCTGGTGGAGTTGCCCACCAAGTCTCAATGCGGGGGCCCGTAGGCGATTTTCTTGCGGGTTCTCCCCCATAAATTCAGCTCCGATGCACTGGACATACCATGGTCTTGGTGCTATCCGAACCGCTTCGGGGCCCATATGGGCCCCGTTGCCGTCCCTAGATCACGTTCACTTTTCACGGAATCGCGAACGCGCTCTAGTTTTTTTGATTTGAGCATGTTCTTCACGCCGAACCGCGTACACTTCGGCTGAACATGCTCTAGCGGCCTCAGGCTTGTGCTATACGGCTTCCGGCATGCCGGACATGGGTGATTAGCTCAGTTGGTAGAGCAGCTGACTCTTAATCAGCGGGTCATAGGTTCGAATCCTATATCACCCACCACAATCAACATATTAGTTGGTTCAATTGAATTATGGGTTGCGTGCAGTCTTGGGGCTGACGCTGCGAGGCCTTGTTTGCCGTGGTCAACGCTGGTTGGCCGATACGGTGATGATTGCTTCATTGAGATGCGGCCGGCGGCGACGGCTTGGCGCGATCAAGCGCAAGTGCGAACGCGATTGGTTCAATTGTAACATTGCAGAGGTTGCGTTCGCACGGGGCGGTGCTTTTAAAACTCAGCTGTTTCAAGTGATTAACCTGTCACACTGCTGTAGGGTAGGGGCGTTATTGCTTGCGGCGTCGGCGATACGCGTCGGCAACGGGCGGCAGTGAATTGAGGCCGCCGGTTTCTCAGGCGGCGATTGAGATGCGGCCGCCGATTACACTCCGATCCAGGGAGATCCCCAGTGAAAACCAAGACATTCGTTCTGTCGGCGGCGGTTATCGCGGTTGGTGGCGTTGGGTCCACAAGCGCTGCTTTCGCCCGCGACCAGGTTCATATTGCCGGTTCGTCAACCGTGCTGCCTTATGCCAACATCGTGGCTGAGCAGTTTGGCAAGAGCTACAGCCAGTTCAAGACGCCTGTCGTTGAATCGGGCGGCTCTTCTGCTGGTCTCAAGCAGTTCTGCCAGGGCCTGGGCGAGAATACGATCGACATCGCCAATGCTTCACGCAAGATCAAGGACTCCGAAGTCAAGTCCTGCGCTGATGCTGGCGTTAAAGACATCATGGAAATCCGCTTTGGTTACGACGGTATCGTGTTCGCCACGGATGCGGGAGGTGAGGCCTGGAAGCTGGAGCCCAAAGATGTCTATCTGGCTCTGGCAGAAGAAGTTCCGGTTGACGGAAAGCT
>JBKEAX010000425.1:0-5628 GCA_047972825.1 Hyphomicrobiaceae bacterium
AAACGGTCGCGCCGACCGGTCCACAATCTGCAAACCGGCCTCGCCACACACGGGGCAAACCAATGCCGAAGTTGTGTCAGACTGCCAGACGCGCACTTGCACCAGCGCCGCCTGGACCAAAGCCGGCGTATCGAGCTTGGGCGCGCTCTTGCCCATCAATGCCCCTCGAATGCCATCAGCGCATGACAATTGACGTCATGTTCCCGCAGCTTGCTCATCCCACCCAGGTCAGGCAGATCAATGATGAAGGTCGCGCCGAGCACGTGCCCTTCCGACCGGCGAATGAGCTTCACGGCCGCCTCCGCTGTTCCACCCGTAGCAATGAGATCATCAACAATCAGGATTCGCTCGTTCGGCCGGCAGGCATCCTTGTGCATTTCGATGACATCGACCCCGTATTCAAGCTGATAATCCTGTCCGATGGTTGTATAGGGCAACTTGCCTTTCTTCCGGATCGGTATGAACCCGCAACCCAGCCGATCAGCAACCGCACCGCCTAGAATGAAACCACGCGCTTCAATTCCCGCAACAGCATCAACCGGTTCGTTACGCCACGGCTCCGCCATCTGCGCCACCGTCGCCTTGAAGCCCTGGGCGTCACCAAGCAGAGTTGTAACATCACGGAATAAGATTCCGGGCTTGGGATAATCGGGTATCGTTCGAACAAGCCCCTTGAGATCGGTCACCAATTCACCTCCACATCAATTTCGCATCTCATACTGGCACGTCAAAATGGCGGCGCAAATCAGCTATACATGGTGTATCGGGTACGTTGCTGTACGAGGTGTCAGGGCAACCAGGCCACCGCTGGCAGGGCTGCCGGACCATAGAGTACGACCGCGATCGTGGAAACTGGGTTGTGGTTCTAGATTAAGCGCTCTTTGGTGGCAAAATGGACCATGACCAACTCGGCACACAACGGTGGGCGGCGCCAGACATGCGCTCCGGTCACGCTCTCCATGAGGAGGGACGGCTGAGAGCCCGTGAAACAGCGAGGGATTTTAGATGATGACCTACCCGTTGACAGCCGATGGCGGACCAGACGACCTGCCGCGCACAGTGCGCCGGGAGAAGGAAGCAAGAGAGCGCGAGGCGCGCGAACGCGAAGCCGCCGAACAGGCCCGGGATGCAAGAGAAACCTTATCCATTGGTGATGCCGATTCAAAGCTCTCCCAATCGGATGGTCCGTCAATTGTCAGGGACACTGACCCCCGCACCTACACCATGCCGGATGCCAACTATATGCCGGTCAGCGAGCCTATCATGCCGGCCTCTGTCGAGCGCTTCAACGTGCCTTTCTCCCACATGGCGATATTCTTTTTGAAGGCCGTGGTGGCGG
This sequence comes from Hyphomicrobiaceae bacterium, assembly GCA_047972825.1. Classification (GTDB taxonomy): domain Bacteria; phylum Pseudomonadota; class Alphaproteobacteria; order Rhizobiales; family Hyphomicrobiaceae; genus JAEUMD01. The sequence continues at coordinate 1,340 of JBKEAX010000425.1, forward strand.
CAATCCCAGCGCTCATCTTGTTGACGGCCATCATGTGGGTCGCAGGTGCGTTCTTGAAGTTCTTCTTCCCCTGGCTGGTCAAGGCGCAAATCCTGATCCATTTCCCGAACTGATGTTCGAATAGATTCGAATAGATTTGCAAAAGCCATCGAAGGCGTACAGATGGTTGCAGATTGCATGCGCGCCGGTATTGCATTCATCGCAAAACCGCAGCGCGCTTTTGCACGGCAAACATTATTCACCAGGCACGAGCGGTGATTGACCTTTCAGGCCCTCAGGCAGCTTGGAGTCGGAGGGCCCAGCTGTGGCCACCGCCTGCGCTTCTTCCGCATCCCGGTCAACCAGCCAGTCGGTTGCCCCAGCGCCTATCCACATTGCCAAAAGCGCCAACCAGGCCGTCACCGCAAACACCGCTCCGCCCGTCACTCCTGCGCCCACAGCACAGCCACCAGCAAGCATGGCGCCAAAACCCATCAGGCTCGCACCGGTGATGTAACGCGCCATCGAAGATCCACCATGATAGCCCTGCAGCTTGAAGTCGCCGAAAAGCAAAGCAGCAATAAGCGATCCCGCAAACACGCCTGGCACCAGCCCCACATCGAATCCCAACGGAATCGTCGGAGAATTGATGAGCCCCATCAGAGTATCAGCAGATGACCCGGTAAAGCTGATGGATTTGACGGCGACCGGTTCGAATGAAATCTGCGAAATGGCAAAGGTCAATGCCCAGCCAAGGGCGATCGTCAGTCCAACCCCCACCGCACCAAAGCTCATCCAACCACTCACCTTGTTGCGACGGACAAGCCACAGACCATAGCCAAGCCATGCAGCACCAAGCACCATGCCAAGCATCGATGTGCCATTGACCCAGGACAGAAGGTTGCGAGGCGCCCCACCCTCGATCGTCCAAAGTCCAGCAAGCCATTCGCGCGCAGGCGAAAGAACACCACGCAGCGATGCCTGGGCAACCAGGGTTACAATCAATCCAGACACCAATGCCCGGAGATTTCCCGTTGCCGAAAGCACGAGCAGACGGCTGGCGCAACCGCGCGCCAGAACCATCCCGGCGCCAAACATCAAGCCGCCAATGATTGCGCCCGAGATTGACCCGCGCGACGCCAACTGCCGCACTTCCGATACCCTGAGAAGGTCTGAAGCAATAAGCACCTGTGTTGCAAGCACGGCAGCGGAGAATGCCAGCAACCAAACGGCCACCTTCGGCCCTTGGCAGCATCTGGTGAACTCAACGACAGCAGCTCGCAGACAAAAACGGCTGCGCTGCGCAAAGGCGCCAAACAGGAGCCCAACGACAAGTCCGGCCAATGCCAGCACGGTCTTGTCACCAAAGTTGTCGACAAGTGCTTCGAGAGACACGGCGCTCAGATCCTATGCAGGTGTTTCTCCACGCTTTCAGCGAGCAACACACAAACAGGTAGGCGGCCGGCAAAGCCGGTCGCCCTGAGCATGTCTTGTACTGAAGTGCGGTGCGGTTCAGCGAGTAAGACATGCTCAAACACGAGATCGCGTGTGATGCCTTGCTCTTACTGCGTGATGTGCAAACGGAAGTCTGTGACCGATGCACATTCGTGGGCCAGTGCTGACGAAGTGCTGACGACCTGCATGTCGATCACCCACGATTGACCCATGAACTGTCTCACGACTGAAGCGAACAACAATTGATCTATGCCAAAGCACGCAAGTGAGAACCAGCACGCCTCAGGAATCAGAACCTGCATATTTCAGCGTCCCGACACGGGTCAGAAATCCACGCACGTTGACAGTTGCATGTCTGAACCGCTGTACGCGCATATCAACATCGACTGGCCGCATCACGGTACGAATTTTTCGATAACGAAATCCAAGAACGCACGCACCCGAGGCGAATGCTTCATGCCGGGCAAATATACCAGAGAGATAGGCAATGCCTCTGTATGGTGCTGTTCTTCCAGAACGGGAATCAAACGGCCAGCATCCAGGTGCGTGCGTGTGAGATTGTCACCCAATCGAACAATGCCACCACCGGCCAATCCAAGCTCCAGCACAGCCTCCGCATTGTCGGCAACCAGGTTAGGCGTAACAGAAACACGCCTGACACGCCCATCAGGCATGTAAAACGGCCAGCGATCAAAATCCGATATCCCGCTCAGCACAACAATTCTGTGACTTGCAAGATCGCCGGGGACCATCGGCGTTCCCGCTGCGCGCAAATAGTCTGGACTGGCACAGATAACGCGCCGGATCTCACTAATCTTGCGCTGGATCAATGTGGAGGACTTCAACACGCCAGCTCGAACGGCAACATCAATACGTTCGTTGACAAGGTCGACAATACGATCCGTCAGCGATAACTCGACGTGTATGTCAGGAAACCGATCTGCAAACTCGGGCAATACCGGGCACAACCCGTGCAGCCCGAATGCAACCCCGCAACTGATGCGCAATGTTCCGCTGGGGCACTTGCTGCGGGTATTCAAAATCGCATCAAGCGCGTCAATACCATCAATGATGGTGCGCGCATGTTCGTAGAACGTCTCGCCCTCGCTCGTCAGCACCAACTGTCGCGTCGTGCGCGACACGAGCCTAACTCCTACCGTTGTTTCCAACCGTTTCAGAAGTTTTGAGATTGCCGAGGGGGTTAATTGAACCTCAGCCGCGGCCTCTGCCATCGTTCGCTTCTCGACGATCGCAACGAAGGCTCTCAACTCCCGGATTCGATCCATAACTATGTCCTTTAATTCATGAGTATATTGAAATAACGCTCCATTATGTCTTATATTGACATCAGCTAGGGTCAACGCATCAATCCTGTTCCAAGGAGACAGTGATGCCGCCCCCTCCTCTAACCATCGGCGTACTGGTTGAACGCAACGTTGAAAACGCCAAGCAAATGCGTGCCGCGCACCTGCATATGACAGGCAGGCACACACTTCACAGCCTGACGAGCTATCTATCCTGGCTTGCCCGGAAGGTTCGATCTGCTGCGACGGCGGGCATGCGCACACCAACGGTCAGACGGCACCGCTATTGAGCCTAAGGCATGTCGGTGCCCCCTGGCGTGCCCCCGCCACTGAAGCATGTTCAGCCGAAGTGGACGCGGTTCGGGGTGGAGAACATGCTCAAAAAATAGAGCGCGTTCGCAATTCCGTGAAACATGAACGCGATCTAGTGGCCTGTTGCGCCATAATTGAAACATAGCCGCAACCGCATACAATTTTGGCGCGACATGAAGACCAATGCGGGAAATCAACTTGACGGTCGTAGAACCCGTCCAGCCACGGCATCCAATTTTGCCATCAATTCGCGGTCCTGATGCTCCGGACGGGTGATGATCGCAACATCGAGTGCACGGTCCGACCCGATCGGACACTCCGGATGTTCACGGGGGAAACTCTTCACCAGGTTCAACACCAGCCGTTGCGCCTTTTCAGTATTGCCCTTCATGACTTCGATAATGGCCGCGACATCCACTTCTAAGTGGTCTTCATGCCAGCAGTCGTAGTCCGTCACCATGGCAACCGTCGCGTAGCAGATCTCCGCTTCGCGTGCGAGCTTGGCCTCTGGCATATTGGTCATGCCGATCACGTCGCACCCCCATGACCGGTAAAGGTTTGATTCCGCGCGCGTGGAGAACTGCGGCCCCTCCATCACCAGATAGATACCGCCTTTGGAAACCTCGATACCCTCTGCTTTTGCAGCCTCAAAGCAGGAATCCGCAAGCAGCGGGCTAATCGGATCTGCCACCGAAACATGCGCAACCAGGCCAGTACCGAAGAACGATTTCTCGCGGGCAAATGTCCGGTCAATGAACTGATCCACAATGACGAAATGTCCAGGCGGGTAATGCTCTTTCAGCGAGCCGCAGGCTGAGATTGAGACCAGATCCGTCACGCCTGCCCGCTTCATCGCGTCAATGTTTGCGCGAAAATCGATATGGCTTGGAGAAATCCGATGCCCCCGGCCATGCCGCGGCAGGAAGCGAATGGGCAGGCCGTCAATCTGGGCGAACAGGATTTCGTCTGAAACCTCGCCCCACGGGCTTGAGACCTTTTCCCACCGGGCATCTGTCAGCCCCGAAATATCGTAGAGCCCACTGCCACCCAAGATCCCCAGCACTGACTTCGTCATCTGTCACACCCCGCCCTGCTCATCCTTGTGGTTCGATGCCTGCGCTCTGCACCTACAAATCCACCCGGTCTTAACGCGAAAAAGGCCCCGCAAGCGAGGCCTTTCCACAGTGTCATTTTCCAAAACCGCCTTTGGTCACCGCCTGGCGATCAGTGAAATTTTGC
>JBKEAX010000439.1:0-2341 GCA_047972825.1 Hyphomicrobiaceae bacterium
CAAGTTCCCCAAGCAGGAAGCGTTCGCAGAAATGATCCGCGCTGCCGGATTCGAGCGCGTCAGTTACCGCAATCTGACAGGCGGTGTCGCAGCAATGCATTCGGGCTGGAAGATCTGAAACAGAACCGGCGCGCTTACGCGCTACCTTCATACTGTTTTCGATAGCGCTTTTGATAAAGCCAACTTCAACCGCATCCGCAAGCGCCGCCACCGCAGGCATGGCCGCCACCTTTTAAGAACGATTCGAAGTTGCCATCACCCTCGCCTGGCGATGCAATGAGTGCGAGCTGTTGCTTCGAGCATATTCAGCCGAAGTGTAAGATCAATGCCTGCGCATGACGGACACTCAGGCGTATCCGACGACCGCACCAACGTCTCAAATTCCTTATCCACATGCATTGGTCTGATCGTGTCTCAAATACAATCTTGTCTACAAAACAGGTTCAATAGTGAATAACTAAATTGATTGAAGGAGTGTGACGGCATAACGGATAAGGGTGGAAGGTGGGGACGTGCGGAAGTTAATTGCATATCTTGTGGCTTTGGCATTGGTGACGCGCAGCCTGTTGGCGCCGGGCCTAATGCTTGAAGCAGATGCTGCAACCAATTCCATTGTGATTGTCATTTGTACGGATCAGGGCACGTCACGTGTGGATCTGGATGGCGGCAAACGTCCCCTCAATCATAACGAAAAGTACGCCAAGCACTCGAAATGCCCTTATGCAGCTTCAACGATTGTAGCGCTCAATGCACTGCCGCAATCGGAAGCGTTTCATATTGAGAGCACCATTCGGCTTTCATTCGAGCCGAACACTCCGTCGCTCCTTATATCGAAACCCGAGCTGCCTTCGCCAGCGCGTGGCCCACCGATCGCATAACACCACAGCAGCACACATGAACGTTTCTCTTCCGCAAGCATTTGCGTGCAGAGCGAGCGTGAGTGCCTACTGCATGTCGCGCAAAAGCGCGTAGCGGTTCTGCGATAACCACATGCATGAAACCCAGGACTTAAGGCGTTGCTGGAAGCGGATCTCATAATTCGCGACACGCTTTAACTCCAACTCCGGAATTGCCTGATCAACAGCTCACTGGAAACCATCATGCCGGACAAACCATCTCAACCCTTCTCATCTCGCCTCATTGGTGCATTGCCTGTCATCGGCTATGGTGCGCGCTGCCTTGCCGAGGGACGTTACGTCGAACTCACCTGGCTTGGTGCTGTCGTCGCAATGGCGGCAGTGCTGGTCGTACTGTGGTTCGGATTCGCCGGCTTCATCACCATCTTGCAAATCATGGTTGCCTTGGCTGCCCTCTTCATCCTGTCTGCAACACGCGCGAAATGAAAAGCAACAAACCCATGATCCTGTGGTAGCGGGAGCTGTCGACACGATCCGCTATCGCAAAGGCAGGCGCACGGAAGCAACCATTATGCCTCGGCAGAATGGAGAGCGGTTTCCGCCCTGCGCTCTAATTTTCAAGCGCTTCGACGATGGCTTTCAAGCAACCGGCTTGTGCCGCACGGCCACAACCGTGGCATTATCCTGGTGCGGCTCGCGCATCTGCTCAACCTCGCGGATCAGCGCAGCTGCAACCGCATCCGCACCCTCACTGGCAAACGCCTTCACGATCCGTGCGATCTCTGATTTTTCCAGCGTATGCAGCCCATCGCTTGCCAGGATCACATAGTCTCCCGATGCCAGCTTCAAGGGTCGCCGCGATATGTCTACCAGGTCGAGGTCTTCACCGGTAACTGCCGATCGCAGCATATGGCGCCTTGGATCGTGTCGCGCTTCCTCTTCTGTCATTCGCCCAGCCGCAACCAGACGATCCAGTTCAGGCGCCAGAGAATGATCTTCGTTAAGCAGCGCAATTTCTCCAGCGCGGTAAAGCAGCAGCGGGCTATCCCCCACGCTCACCCATTCCACGCCATCAGGCCCGAAGTTGGCTCCAATTACGGTTGACCCCATGCCAGACAACATCGGGTTCTCGGCCACCTTCTTCGCCACAGCTGCATTTGCTTTCTTCAACGCCGCAATGAGCCTGTCCGGAATGGGACCGTTGAGTGTTGCACAAGCCTCCAGGAAGTTCTCGCAAACCATTTGGCTCGCCAACGCACCGCCCGTATGCCCGCCCATACCATCAGCCAGGACAGCAACCAGCCGCCCGCCATCGGCATCGGCGGCAGGCACATCCGGCGAAAAGGGCACACCCCCACCACCTGGCCAGACTGCCGATGAATCTTCCTGATAATGGCGCGCTCCTTGCGTTTGGCAGCGCGCGAATTCGTAGTCCGACATCAATCCTTGACTTCTGCCAACTCCGCCCAGTCGAAATCAGGACC
>JBKEAX010000459.1:0-2742 GCA_047972825.1 Hyphomicrobiaceae bacterium
CCTCGATGATGACGTTGATGTCGTCGGGGGGATACTTGCCAATGGTGATGGCGTCGATGCGCATTTGGATCTCCTTGGGACCAATTTATCGTTTCTTGCGTCCCGCCTCAGCGGGCGTGCCTGGGTTTTACTGCCACCAACAATTCAGGTGGGCGTGCTCCCTTAGGGTCCAGACCCTAAACGGCATGTTTGCCACGCCAAGCCCCATTACACGTCATGCTCTAGCTGCCCGAGCCAGACGCGTTGGGCAATCCCTCTTTTGTTCGAATGGGGGCGATTGACGCGATTTTTCGTGCCAGGATGGGGGCAATTGCTGGCTACAGTTCAGCTTTGGTAAAGGCTTTTGCCACAAACGGAACCGTTGGCCTTCCCTGCGGCTGGCCATGCAGCGCCCCTGGAGCGACTTTGCGGCGGCAGGTTCGGGACTTTCAAACGCCGTAGCGGGTGCGATTCCAACTACGGCGTCGATCACCAAAACTGTGGTCTTAAAGTCCGGACCCCAGGCGCTATTTCAAGAGCGGCCTCAGGGCTTGATGTAGGAAAATCCCTTGGCTTCCAGATACGCCAGCTCTGCGACACCCGAAGGCACAATATCGTCCTTGAACACCTCGAACAGGTCCTTGTCCGGGTCAATTTTGCGACCCTTCAATGTGTTGGCGCAGACGTTGAATATGACGTTCTGCGTCTTCAAGTTGGAAACGTTGCCTTGCAGATTGAGATCCTTGGCAGCATCGCGCAGAAGATTCACTCCGTCGCCGTGCAGCACAACTCGAATTTCGACATTGTCTTTTCCTATCGCCTCGATGTGGTTTTTTACATTGCGAAGCGCGGCTTTGTACTTCTTGCCGCCCTCACCTCCATCGTAGTTGATGTGATAGACGACTTTCTGCTTGCCGTAGCGATCGTTCGCCTCAGCGGGGCTCACTGCGAGAACAGAAAATACGGCCAGAGCGGTTGTAAACAGACTTAATAATCGTGGCATTCGGGCCTTCCTCCATGTGGTTTTGTTTTGGTGCGGTTTTGCCCGCAGTTCTTGTTGTTTTCTTGGGGCATGAACTGGCTTGATGCTAAGCGTTTCGCGTATTCGTTAACGGGCCGACCAAGGACATATTTTCAGCAAAGAGAGGGGAGAACAAAGCTGCTCCCGCCTTAGGGTCCGGACCCTAATCTTCCGCTGTCCCCTTTTTTGGTTTTCAGCAAAACCGGAACATCGCCTTCACTTCATCAGCAGCTCGGTCAATTCGCAACCTACTTCTTGCGCCAAGCAGACATTCGAGCCTTGGCAGATAAGCCATCATAGCTTTGGCGGTTGCAGGATCAGTCCCGAAAGGCTAGCAGAGGCACATTCGGCAGACGCTGCGGCAAGCCAATTCCGCACTGCATCCGCCCCTGCAACGTGAAAAGAACCAACCAACAACTGACGGACCCTTGAAAAGCATGTCCACGCATTCCCTGCTTCTTCTGCCCGGTGACGGCATCGGCGTTGAGATCATGGCCGAGGTCGAACGTATTATCAGCTTCCTCAATGGCCGCGCCAGCGGACCCAAGTTCGAGACCTCATCCGATCTGGTCGGCGGCGCTGCCTATGACGCACACGGCGTGTCGATCACGGAAGAGGCGATGGCCAAGGCGATGGCCGCTGACGCCATCATTTTCGGCGCGGTGGGCGGCCCCCAGTGGGATTCGGTTCCCTACGAGCATCGCCCGGAGGCCGGCCTATTGCGGCTGCGGAAAGACCTCGATCTTTTTGCCAACCTGCGGCCAGCCATTTGTTATCCGGCGCTTGCAGATGCTTCGTCCCTTAAACGTGAGCTGGTTGAGGGCCTCGACATTCTCATCCTGCGCGAGTTGACGGGTGGCACATATTTCGGCGAACCCAAAGAAATCGTGACGCTGGAGAATGGCGAGAAGCGCGCCGTTGACACAACGGTTTACAGCACGGGCGAAATCGACCGGATTGCGCGCATGGGGTTTGACCTGGCTCGTAAACGGCAGAACAAGGTGCACATGGCGGCAAAATGGAACGTCATGCGTTCGGGCGTACTGTGGCGCGAAGTAACCGGCGCGGTTCACAAGAGCTATGCACCCGATGTCGATTATCATGAGATCCTGGCGGACAACTGCGCCATGCAGCTCATTCGTCAACCCAAGCAGTTCGACGTGGTTGTTACGGACAACTTGTTCGGCGACATCCTATCAGATGAAGCTGCAATGATGACCGGTTCACTCGGCATGCTGCCATCTGCTTCCTTGGGTGGGGTGGACGAAAAGACAGGCAAACGCCGCGCGCTTTATGAGCCCGTGCACGGCTCAGCTCCTGATATCGCTGGCAAAGGTCTGGCAAACCCCATCGCCATGATTGCGTCGTTTGCCATGGCGATGCGCTATTCGTTCGACTTGGGGTCTGAAGCGGACATGGTCGAAGGCGCCATTGCGAGCGTCCTGGGCAAGGGGCTTCGTACCGGAGACATCATGCAGCCGGGTATGAAGCAGGTTGGCACCAGGGAAATGGGCGATGCAATCCTGAAAGAGTTGGAGGCCATGGCAGCCTGAACGGGATCACGGCAAGGTTTGCCTCAGTGACCCAACACCTGGATCTCCCCCGCTTTAGTCATTGCACGGCCTGAATTTACTTGCGCATTCAGCAAGGCGTCCGAATTATGTGTGCTGACAATTAGCATATTGGGGGGTGGAGATATGGGAACCATAAATGAGTTCCATACCAATCTACGCGACATCGCT
>JBKEAX010000464.1:0-6559 GCA_047972825.1 Hyphomicrobiaceae bacterium
AGGGCCAGAGCTGCTCCTGAGCCTTCACCAAGACGCATGCCAAGGTCAAGCAACGGCCTTTTCTCAAGCCTGGCCAGCAAAGGCCGATGTCAAGGCTCAGCGCCAACGTGCCCCGCAATACAGAGGCCAAGCAGGTCGGAGGAAATCACATGAAGCACCGCGGCTGACGCCGTGCAGATAAAGCCATCAAGTATGCCTGGAATTCGTTGCAGGCGTGCGGCACGGCTGGCGCCCCGAAGGGCTGCCTGCTCGGGGCCGCCAGTGGCTGCGAGGATCTGCCACGGATCAATGCTCGGGCTGTTAGCGAGCCTCGCTGGCACGCGCGCGCTGGCAGCGGCCGTGTGCGAGACACCGGCTGCACCCGCCCCCGTGCCCGGCCCCACCCAATCCGCCGCCTCCCCTCCGAACAGTGCCAACGCCAATGCTGCAGCTATTGTTGAGTTGCCGATACCCATTTCGCCCAGGACAATGATGTCCGCCGCCGGATCGACTGCTGCATAACCGCGCGTCATCGCATCAAGCGTCTCGATCTCGCTCATGGCATCGCGCGTCGTGGAATCATGGGTTGGACGTTCAAGATCCAATGCAATTACGGAAAGTCGGGCACCAGCGGCTTGACACAACTGGTTGATCGCGGCGCCGCCGGCCTCGAAATTCGCCACCATCTGCGCTGTCACCGATTGCGGATAGACGTTGACGCCTTGTGCACAAATGCCGTGGTTGCCTGCGAATACGAGAGCCTGCGCCTTCGCCACAGTGGGAATTTCGCGGCCCTGCCAGCCCGCCATGAAGACCGCCAGTTCCTCCATGCGACCCAATGATCCGGGAGGCTTGGTCAAGGAATCCTGGCGCTCTTGCGCGGCACGCGCAGCGGCTTCGTCATACTGGGGCAGACTGTTGATCTGCTCGTGCAGCTCTGCAAACGAGGTGGCCGGCAGGCAATCTGTCTTCACGTCATTTCACTTTCATGGGCAAGCCGGAAACCATGAACACGACCTCGTCCGCCACTTCAGCTACCATTTGATTAAGCATGCCGGCAGCATCCCGAAACCGGCGTGCGAGAGCGTTGTCTGGTACGATACCAAGGCCAACCTCGTTGGTTACCAGCGTGACGGGAGCCCGCTGCCGCTTCAGTGTTTCACACAGTGTTTCCACGTCCTGTCGCCAGTCGTGTTCCGCATGCAGTAGGTTCGATAACCACAGGGTCAGACAGTCCACGAGACGTGGCCCCCCTCCATCGCTCTCGTCAAGCGCCTGGGCAAGTGCCAACGGTACCTCGATCGTGTGCCAGACATCGGTACGTCTTGCCTGATGTGTGCGGATCCGCGCGCGCATCTCGTCATCCAGGGCCGTGGCGGTCGCTATATATATTGGGCCAGCAGCCAACGAATGCGACAGCGACAATGTGCGGCTTTCGGCGTTTCGGCTCTTGCCCGATCGGGCGCCGCCTGAAATGAGTAGGATCGACATGATTTCTCTCTGTTGACGCAGAGCTTTACACGCTCAGAAATGGCTTGAAAAGTGACCACCGAACCGATCTCACCGCACTCCTCTACCGAGATAATCCTTGTGCGGCATGCACCGGCTTTGACAGAAGGCCGCATAGCCGGCCGTCGCGATGTGAGCATTACCGAATTCGATAACGATCAAGCACGCAATATTGCCTCAGAAATTGCACCTGTTGACCAACTCGTCGCTAGCCCTGCACGGCGATGCATGGAGACGGCCCGACTGCTGATTGGAGGTATGGAACCGCTATGCGAAGCAGGCCTTTGGGAACAGGACTTCGGCGAGTGGGAGGGGCTGCCATTCACCGAGTTGCCAAATATCGGAACACTTAGTGCGGACGAACTGGCACGGCATTGCCCTCCCGGCGGCGAAAGCTTCGAGGATGTATGCCTGCGTGTTCATCCCATCATTCTAGGTCTGGCAAAAGGCAATGCTCGGCGTATCGCCGTTGTCGCGCATGCTGGTAGTATCCGCGCTGCACTTTCGGTAGCGCTCGGCAGTGGGCCGGGTGCCGCGCTCGGCTTCGAGATTGCTCCGCTGTCTCGAACCATGATCCGCGCAATGGCTGACGGGACGTTCGCCATAGGCTACGTCAACCGCATTACCTGAGCCACGGAGTAAGTCAGCGTGTTTGCTTCCATCATGCTCGTTGCATTACTCGCCGATGCCTTGGCGGGGTGGCCGCGGCGTCTGTTCGATGTGGTTGGCCATCCTGTGACGTGGCTGGGGCAAATGATCGGTGCACTCGATACGCGTTTTAATATGTCATCTTCTTCACCGAAGACGAGGCGCGCCCTGGGTGCCGCAGCACTCGTGGCGGTGGTGGCCGTGGCCACTCTGCCGGCGGCACTGCTGCAATGGGCGTTTTCAGATCTTACCTTCGGTTGGTTCTGCATCGGTCTTCTTGCGTGGCCGCTTGTTGCCGCACGATCTCTGCACGAGCATGTTTCTTCGGTACTCACCCAACTCACTCGCGGTGATCTGACAAACGCACGAAACGCAGTCGCGATGATTGTCGGCCGCGATGTTACGCGGCTCGATGAAAGAGAGGTATCTCGCGCTGCCATCGAGAGCCTCGCAGAGAATACGTCTGACGGTGTCGTTGCCCCACTGTTCTGGGGAGCGTTGCTCGGGCTACCAGGAATTGCCGCCTACAAAGCGGTCAACACACTCGACTCCATGATTGGCCACAAGACCGAACGGCACGCCGATTTCGGCTGGGCGTCCGCGCGCTTCGACGATCTCATGAACCTTATCCCTGCGCGCCTTACTGGTCTGCTTGTTGCTCTTGCGTCAGGTGCCCCACGTCGTGCGTTCGTGGCCATGATGCGCGATCATGCCAAGCATCGCTCGCCGAATGCCGGCTATCCCGAAGCAGCCATGGCAGGCGGGCTTGGCGTGCGTCTGTCAGGCCCACGCATCTACCATGATCACATCGCCGACGAACCCTGGCTGAATGAGGGAGCTGCCGACCCCGACGCCAAGGCGCTGGCGCGCGCGCTGGCCGTCTACAGGCGATGCCTGCTCATTCTTGCCGTGCTCCTTCTGGGACTTGCATGGCTTGCAGAACAATCAATCCTGGCGTGGTGAACGGCGCAGCACGTAGACATCCATGATCCAGCCGTGCTCCTCGCGTGCCTTGGCCCGCATGTCAACGATGCGCCCGCCAACCTCTTGGAGCGGCCCCCCAACGATCAACTGCTGCTCCAGCCCGAGATAGGCGCCCCACCAGATCAATACGCCGTCCGGTGAGATATGACGAAAGGATGTCTCGCCATCAAGCATCACGACAACCGTATCCGCACAACCGGGCCAGCCATTTTCTTTCAACTGCCGTCCGGTGGTGATGAGAACGCTCTGGCCGATCTCATTGAGAGGAATTGCATGCGCGGCGGTCAGCATCTGGATCGAGGTCAACCCTGGGACGACACGCACCTGCACGTCCATCACCGCCTGCAGGCGTTCAGCGATGCGCAGCGTGCTGTCGTAAAGCGAGGGATCGCCCCAGACGAGCAGTGCCACGCTGAGGGCAGAGGACACACCGGTTTGCGTACGATACGCTTCGATCTCACGCCGCCAGGCAACCGCGATGGCATCATGCCAGCGTTCCACGCCGCGCCGGTAGTCAGGCTCGGCTGCATCGCGAACCGGCATCGCGAACTCGGCGATCGCGGTTTGCGCGCTGTCCACATGCTTGGCGAGAATTGCCCGACGCACACCAGCAAGATCAGCCTTGGCGTTGCCCTTGAGCGGAACCAGAACCAGATCTGCGCCTTTGAGCGCCTTCACTGCTTCCAGCGTCAGGTGATCCGGGTTGCCTGTGCCGATCCCGATGAGCACAAGTTCTATTGGGGCCCGCTTCATGAGCCCTCCGCGACGAGATGAAAGAAAGTCCCTGTGACGTTGCCGCGCCGCGCGCCGGTTCCCGCAACGCCATTGCCTGTTGCATCGGTAACGCGCGCCAGGGGCTCATCGCTTTCCTTGATGATGGTCGAATAGTGGAACTCGTGGCCTCGCAACTTCTGCCCGGCGACATGACCAGGCATCGGAGCCAATAGCTCGGCAGCACGGTAGCCGAGGTGCAGCCGCCGGGCCTCGTAGGAGGTTGTCAGGCCCAGTAGACCTGCCATTGCGTGCGGTGTGCCGTCCTTGTCAATCAGTGTTTCGCCGAGAACCATGTAGCCACCGCATTCGCCATGAACGGGGCGCGTTTGTGCGAACGCTTGCAAGCCGTCGAGGAAGCGCTTCGAACCGGCAATCGTACCTGCGTGCAACTCCGGATAGCCTCCGGGCAACCATGCAACATCGGCATCGGCAGCGGGTGGTTCATCGGACAGCGGCGAAAAGGGAATTATCTCTGCGCCAGCCGAGCGCCACGCCTCTATCATGTGCGGATAGACGAACGAGAATGCCGCGTCACGTGCCAGCGCGATGCGGGTTCCCGGAGGCCGAACCGCCTGAGCACTCATGCGCATCGCCGATGGGGAAAGAGACGTCGGATGTGCCGCAGCAACGATCGCTTCGAGATCCACATTCTCGGCAACAAACTGCGCCATCTGGTCGAGCGCCGTGTCGAGTTCCGCCGTCTCCTCGGCCTGCACAAGACCCAGGTGCCGCTCGGGCATTACAATGTCCTTCCGCCTCGGCATACTTCCAAGAACAGCCAACCCTGTTCCAGCGAACCCGTCCCGGACAAGGCTGGCATGCCGGTCCCCCGCAATCCGATTGATGATGACACCGCCAACGCGGATGCCATCACGAAAGCGGTCTATCCCGGACGCTACGGCGGCCGCCGTCTGTGCCTGTGCCGCACAATCCAATACCAGAAGCACGGGCCACCCGGTGAGCGCAGCAATATCGGCACTTGACCCATTGCCGGCGACACCGTTGCGCGCGGCGCCGTCGAACAGCCCCATCGCGCCTTCTGCAATTACGAGGTCGGCGCCACGAGAACGCTCGATGAGGGATGCAATCATCTCCCGGCCCATCGACCAGCTATCGAGATTGAAAGATGCGCGACCCGTCGCAGCACGATGAAACGCCGTGTCGATATAGTCGGGCCCGCACTTGAATGTCTGCACCTTGAGACCGCGCAACGTCAGGGCACGCGCCAGTCCCAACGTAAGCGTGGTCTTGCCAGCACCCGAAGACGGCGCTGAGACGATCAGGCCCGGTGGCATCCGCGCCTTGTCATCTGTCATCAGCCACTCTCCGGGAATCGGGGTGAGGTTCCGCGCGGCCTGTAGCGGCGATCATAATCGTCGGCATAGAGCCGACTCTCGGTGAAATCACTGGCGCCCAGTGTTCGCCCGACCAGGATCAACGCAGTGCGGCCGCGTTCTTCGCCCACGTCCGCCAGGACATTGCCCAACGTGCTACGGATGATTTTTTCATCGGGCCAGCTTGCCCGCCATATGATGGCGACAGGACAGTCATCCCCGTAATAAGGCGTCAACTCATCTGCCACGCGATCAAGGATGTGAATAGACAGATGGATCGCGAGCACTGCACCGGTTGCGGCAAAGCGCGCAAGGTCCTCACTCTCCGGCATCGCAGTAGCGCGACCCGATGTGCGGGTGAGAACAACAGACTGCGCCACCCCGGGCAACGTCAGCTCGGACTTGAGAGCGGCGGCTGCGGCAGCAAACGAGGGAACGCCCGGTGTCACGTCATAGGGTATTGCGAGCGCATCCAGCCTGCGCAACTGTTCTCCCATCGCCGACCATACTGATAGATCACCGGAGTGAAGCCGCGCGACATCGTGACCGGCTGCGTGAGCGCTTTTTATCTCTTCAATGATGTCATCGAGCGACATCGGCGCGGTATTGACAATGCGTGCGTTCGCAGGGCAGTGCGCGAGCACACCTTCTGGCACCAGCGAACCGGCATAAAGGCAAACAGGCGAGGATGCTATGAGGTCGCGACCACGTAGTGTCAGGAGATCTGGGGCACCAGGACCGGCGCCGATGAAATGGACAGTCATGTCGTGACACTCCATTGCACGACTGGCCGCGACGGCGACCAGCCTCGTTTATTTCCAAGCGGCATGGAGTGAGCAAGCTCGATACGCAAAAGCTCACCGCCGCGCGCGCACGACCACGACGACAAGAGCGCCTCTGTTTCAAGCGTTACGGAATTGACAACCACGCGCGTTCCCGCCGGAACAATATTCCAGATCGCCGTCAGCATTGCATCACTGGCGCCACCACCAACAAAGACCGCATGTGGGCTGGGGAGGCCATTGAGTGCTGCGGGGGCAGCCCCCTCGACCACCGCCAGCCGTTCAGCTACCTCGTAGGCTACAGCATTGGCGCGGATCGTTACGGCGCGATCCGTTCGTGGCTCGATCGCGATAGCCTCTCCACGTTCACCCGCCGCCAGCAGCCATTCGATGGAAACCGAGCCTGAACCCGCGCCGATGTCCCAGAGCCGCTCACCAGCGCGCGGTGCAAGCGTCGACAATGTGATCGCCCGCACCGGCCGCTTGGTGATCTGGCCGTCGCTCAGGAATGCATCATCTGGAAGGCCGTTCGAGCGAATACGGCCCTTG
>JBKEAX010000479.1:0-1810 GCA_047972825.1 Hyphomicrobiaceae bacterium
CAACCTATTGGAAGACGGGCCACTCCTACATCAAGAGATACAGCCACGAGACAAAGGCGCTGGTTGGTTTCGAAAAATCCGGGCACTTCTTTTTCAACCCGCCGCTTGGCCGGGGTTATGATGACGGCATCGTCGCTGCCCTCGCCGTATGTGACATGCTTGACCGGAACTCCGGCAAGTCCATGGCAGACCTGAAGAACGACCTGCCAAAGACGTGGCAATCGCCAACCATGTCGCCGCACTGCGGCGATGAAGTCAAATACGGGATCGTAGATAAAATCGTTGCGCACATCACTGCGCGCGCTGAAACGGGCGAGCAGATCGCCGGGCAGAAAGTCCGCGAACTCATCACGGTGAATGGCGTTCGCGTTGTGCTGGAGGATGGGACGTGGGGCCTTATCCGTGCTTCGTCAAACAAACCCGAACTCGTCGTCGTGGTGGAGAGCCCAACGTCAGAAGCGAACATGAGAGCAATCTTTGCGGCGCTCGATGCGGAGTTGCAGGCCCACCCCGAAGTCGGCGCATACAATCAAAAGATCTAGAGCACCGGGCAATAATTGTGATTCAATTCTGTTTCTCAAGCGGTGAGTTGAGCCAGCAGGAGGGCGATGCAGCGCGCAGCGGCGCTGCGGGCAAATCGCACGACGCACTGGCTCGCCACCGCTTGGAAACCCGAAGGGCCGGGCGAATGGTTCACAATTGTCGCCCGGCGCTCTAGCACCCGGACTCTAGGGTCGCGCCAATTATATGAGAACTGAGTCTTAGATGCCGCACATGACAGAGAAAAAGTCCGTGCGGATACATTTCTTCCCACGGTTGCAGGCCGAATCACTAACATCGCAGCATCTCTAATGTATGTCGCATAATGCAAGGTGTGCAGCGGTTTTGCGACAATCACTTGCATAAAATCAAAGACTTCAGACCTTACAACGCGAATTATATGATTCGCGATACACCTATAAAATATCAGCCAGCGCAGGGGGATGGGGCATGCCCAACGCAAGGCATTTCGGTTTGGGACTTATAGCGTTTGCAGCAGCCGGCTTTGCCATCAACGGCTTGTCGGCAATCGAAAGCCGGGTCACCGTCGGCAACCAATCCTACGCATTTGCAATATCGGGTTGGTCACAGATGCACCTGATCGAGCTTGGCACCGATTGGCCAACGAAATTGCGCAGCGACAACGACAAGTTGATGTATTGCCGTCATGTCGTGCGCATCTCGGAATTCGAAATCGGTGCAAGCTGCGCGCCCAAGGCAACCAGCATCGCAAAGGCAGACTATTAGCGCCTTTCACGCGCCGGTTCTCCTCACCGGTAGACGAGCACCGGCACGGTGGAATGGGTCAGCAGTTTTGCGTTTCGCTGCCCAGAACCATAGCTGACACACCACGCCTGCCGTGAGACGCCATGACGATCAGGTCAGCATCTTTCTGTTTGGCCACCTCAATGATCGCGCGCCACGGCTCACGATCTTCAACCTGGATCGTGGCGAGCGCGACGCCTTGTTTCTCGGCTTCAGCCCGAGCCGCATCCAGGCGATGATCGAACTGGCTGGCGAGTTCCTCGCGCTCTTTCTCGCCCACTCTTATCGTCACACCCTCAACCACGAAGTCGCTATAGGGCGGCTGCACGGTCACAGCCGTAACCTTGGCACCCAGAGCCTTGGCCATGGCAATGCCATGCTGCACGGCCTTGAGTGACAGTTCACTGCCATCGGTAGGAATTAAAACGTGTTTGAAGAGCATCGGCGTGGCTCCTTTATGTATGGGCAGCGGAATACCCTGCACAACGTTGAAGAATGAGACCGT